>JADJOM010000001.1:900000-983060 GCA_016713785.1 Gemmatimonadota bacterium
CGGCGCGGCGCTGATCGCGTGGCCGATTGCCGCCCTGCCCCTCGTCACCACCGCCACCACCACCCTGTTCGGCATCGGCGCGGGGCTCGGCACGGCCAGCGGCGTCAAGGCGCTCCGCCGCGGCGACTGATCTCCGGGCCGGGGGTGGCCGCCCCCGTTATACTTGCACCACCATGCCGACCATCGCCTGCGGTCGCTGCGGCCAGTCCCGCGACCAGATGCCCTTCCGCCCGTTCCAGAACGACCTCGGCCTGCGGGTCTTCCAGCACATCTGCAATCCCTGCTGGGGCGATTGGCTCAAGCTGCAGCAGCAGCTGATCAACCACTACGCGCTGAACGTGCGCGATGCCCAGGCCAAGGAATTCCTCTTCAAGCAGATGGAACAGTTCCTCTTCGTCACGCCGATGGAGCCACCCCCGGCCTGAGCCGCCCCACCGCCTCCACTGCCCTTACCACCTACCAGGAATACCCCAGCCGGAAGTTCGCGTCGATCGCCGGGCCGCTGGGCCAGAGGTCCTCGCTCATCCCGAAGCGGAACTCCCGCCCGCTCCTGCCACGGATCACCCACCCGAAGTCGATGGTCAGGTCCCAGCGATCCAGCTGCCGGGCCACCGCGCCTTCGTAGTAGGGACTGTGCAGGTACAGGTTCGCGAAGCTCCAGAGGCTTCCCACGGTGCGCCACCGGGCGCCGCTGGTGCCGAGGAAAAAGAGCCGCTGCTGGATGGCGCGGAGGTGGCCGTCCCGCGGGGTGTACCCGAGGTTGATCGAGCCCTCGTACACCAGGCGCGGCGCCAGGGGCACCCGGAAGGTGTTGAGGAGGCTCAGGGAGGGCTGGCCCCGCCGGAAGCCCGCCCCGGCCGTGCTGGTGGGCAGGGTCAGGGAGAGCACGCTCTGGGCCCGGGTGCCGTGCCTAAGCCCGAGCCCGATCCGGGCGTCACCCAGGGCGGCACCTCGGGCGCGGAACCTGACCGTCCGGCCGTCGGGGAACTGGTAGCGGTAGCCGAAGTCATTGGGGCTGCGGGCATCCCGCTCCGGGTAGTAGATGCCGAAGATGCCGTGATACCAGTCGAGGAATCCATCCAGGACGCCGGGGTAGGCTCCTCCCAGCGGCAGCTCGGCCACGAGGAAGCTCCGGTCCCCGAGATCGTGCGTGGCACTCAGGTTCACCCGCAGCACCTCGGCGTCCAGCATGTACGAGGTGTCGGCCACCGAGGTCCGCAGGCCGAACTCCAGCATGCTGGCGTAGTCCACCCCCACCTGGAAGCGCCAGCCCGCCGTGGGAGCCACCAGCGGCTGGAAGTACAGGCCGCTGCGGGACTCCGCGGCGGGATTCAGGGAGTGGTAGATGGGCAGCGACTGGGCCGCGCACGGCGCGGCCGCCAGCAGGGCCAGGAGGGGGGCGAACCGAGGGGAAGCGGCCATGGGATCCGAGGCAGGGGCGACCGGGGGCGCGGGGCGGCGACCCGAGCCAACAAAGGGCGCCGGACGGTGCGTAACAGCAGGAAGCTAATCCACCACCATCGAGGTTTCGGCATGCGGCGGCTCGGGATTCTCCTTTTCTGCCTCCTCCCCCTGTTTGCCGGGCGGGTCGCCCCGGTGGCCGCCCAGGTCGGGGTCACCACCGACATCCTCACGGGCACCGTGACCGACACCTCCGGCACGCCGCTCACTGGCGCCACCATCGAGGCGGTCTCCCTCGAAACCGGGCATACCCGGAGCGCCAGCACGGATGGCCGCGGCCGGTACCGCATCCTCTTCCCGGACGGGGGCGGGCGGTACCAGCTGTTCGTGAAGCAGATCGGGCACGCGCCAGCCCGGCGACAGCTGGAGCGGGCCGGCGACGACGACCGCCTCTTCGCGGACTTCCGGCTGGTCCCGCAGGCGGTGGCGCTGGAGGAGCTGGTGGTCTCCGGCCGGCGGCAGAATTTCAATGACCCCCGGCCGACGCCGGGCTCCACCGAGACGGTGCAGTCCCCCGACCGGCTGGCGCGACTCCCGCTCGACGCCGGCGACCTCAACGCCATCGCCGCGCTGGCCGCCGGGGTGGTGAGCATCTCCGGGACCGATTCCACGGCCGCGTCGTTTTCCGTGGCCGGCCAGCGCAGCAGCGCCAACAGCACCACGCTCGACGGCCTGACCTTCGGCGCCTCGAGCATCCCGCAGGACGCGGTGCGGAGCACCCGGGTGGTGACCAACACCTACGACGTGTCGCGGGGCCAGTTCAGCGGCGGCCTGATCGCGTCCACCACCCGGAGCGGCACGCGGATCTTCCAGGGCACCGTGAACGGCAGCCTGCGCGACCCGGCGCTCGCGGTGATCCCCGACAGCGTCACCAACCAGCCCCAGGCCCAGCAGCAGCTCTCGTTCGGGGTGGGCGGCCCGCTCATCACCAACCGGCTCTTCGGCTTCGGGGCCGGGCAGGTGCGGCACCGCGGCAACGACCTGATCACGCTGCTCACCCTGGCGGACGGCGGCGCCGAACGATACGGCGTGGCGCAGGACTCGCTCGACCGCTACACCACGATCCTCGGCGGGCTCAACGTCCCCTTCACCACCGGGGCCGTGCCCGACGACCGCTCGGGCACCGACTGGTCGGGCATCGGGCGGCTGGACCTGCTGCTGGGCGAGCGGCACACGCTCACCTTCCGCGGCGACTGGCGCCAGAGCAGCGATGCCCCGGCGCGGCTGGCGCCGCTGGCGCCCCCGGCCAGCGGCGGCCGCACCTCGAGCCGCAGCGGCGGCGGGATGCTGCAGCTCAGCTCGCGGTTCGGGCAGAGCCTGCTCAACGAGGCGAAGGTCTACCTCTCCGGCAGCCGCAACCGCGGCGCACCGTACCTGCAGCTCCCCGCGGGGCGGGTACAGCTCAGCTCCGCGCTCGACGACGGCACCCTCAGCACCTCGAGCCTCTCCTTCGGCGGCAACCCGGGCTTTCCCCAGCGCGGCCACAGCAGCGCCTTCGAGGCCACCAACGAGCTGAGCTGGCTCTCCGGGGAAGCGAGCCACCGGGTGAAGCTGGGGCTGTTCTACACCACGGCCCGCACCACCCAGGAGGTCGCCAGCAACCAGCTCGGCACCTTCACCTTCGAGACGCTGGCCGACCTCGAGGCGGGGCGTCCGTCGCTCTTCACCCGGACCCTCGGCGCCGACCAGCGCACCGGCCGCAGTGCCACCGCCGCCGCCTACCTGGGTGACACCTGGCGCCTGAACCAGGCCTGGCAGCTCACCTTCGGCGTGCGCGGCGAGCACTCCTGGTTCGGGGATGCACCCGCGTACAACGCGACGGTGGACTCCCTCTTCGGCCTGCGCACCGACCGGCTGCCACGGGAGACCCACCTGAGCCCGCGGCTCGGGTTCACCTGGACGCCCCCCTCGACGGATGGGCCGCCCGGCTGGATCGTGCGGGGCGGCTTCGGGGAATTCCGCAGCCCGGTGCCCGCCCAGCTGGCGGTGGCGGCCCAGGCCGCGAGCGGCACGAGCAACGGCCAGACCCAGCTGGTGTGCGCCGGCGCCGCGGCGCCCATCCCCGACTGGACGGCGATGGCCGCCGACCCGGCGGCGATCCCGACCGCCTGCGTGGGTGGCCTCCCCGGGGGGCCCCGGGACGACCTCCCGTCGATCACCGCCTTTGCCCCCGGGTTCACGGCGCCACGGGTGTGGCGCGGCTCCTTCGGCGTGCAGCGACGGGCCGGGCTCCTGACCTATGGCGTGGACCTGAGCGCCGGCGTCGGCGTGAGCCAGCAGGGCTTCCGCGACCGGAACATCGGGGCCAGCCAGTTCGCGCTGGCCGGCGAGGGCGGCCGCCAGGTGTTCGTGCCGGCCAGCGCGTTCGACACGGCGAGCGGGGTGACCACGCTGACCGCCTCCCGGCTCGACCCGGGCTTCGGCCAGGTCTTCGCCGCGGTGTCCGACCTGACCACCCGGTCGGTGCAGGCGGTGTTCTCCTTCGGCGGCATCATCGGCAAGGGCGTGACCCTCTCCGGGTCCTACACCCTGGCGCACACCACCGACGAGTCGTCGTCGGGCGACTTCGGCGGCGGGCGCGGCTTTGCCTCGCAGACCGCGGGCCGCCAGCTCTACGCCAGCGGGCGCAGCGTGAGCGACTTCGACCGGCGGCATTCGATCGTCACCACGCTGACGGTGCCGGTGGCCCGGGGCTTCGAGATCACCGCGATCGGCCGGGCCTCCTCGGGCACCCCGTACACCCCGGGCGCGGCGGGCGACCTCAACGGTGACGGCTCGCGCAACGACCGCGCGTTCATCTTCGACCCGGCGACCACCGCGGACCCGGCGCTCGCCGCCGCCATGGACCGGCTGCTCGCGGCGGCCCCCGCCGGCGCGCGCGACTGCCTGCGCCGCCAGCTGGGGTCCATCGCCGACCGCAACAGCTGCCGGGGCCCGTGGCAGCCGTCGTTCGACCTGCAGCTCAACTGGAAGCCCAGCATGCTGGGCCTCGACCAGCGGCTCACCATCTCGCTGCTGACCTCAAACCTGCTGGCGGGGATGGACCAGCTGTTCCATGACGACGACCACCTGCACGGCTGGGGGCAGTTCTCGCGGCCCGACCCGACCCTGCTCACGGTCCGCGGCTTCGACGCCGCCACCCAGCAGTTCGTCTACGACGTGAACGAGCGCTTCGGCGACATCCGCGGCACCCAGACCTTCCGGCAGCCCTTCCAGGTCGGGCTGCAGCTGCGGCTGGCGCTCGGTGGCAGCTCGCTGTTCGGCGGGGGGCCGGGTGGCTTCGGGGGGCCCGGTGGCCCGGGCGGTCCCGGCGGTCCCGGCGGCCCAGGCGGCTTCGGTGGCCCGCCGCCGGGCGGGTTCGGCGGCCCGCCGGCCGGTGGCCCCCCGCCCGAGGCCGCGGCTGGGGCGGCGGGCGCGGGGGCCGCGCCGGCGGCGCAGCCGACCTTCGCGAGCCGGATCACCCAGGCACTCCGTGACCCGGTCGAGCCGATCATCGCGCTCAACATCGCGCTCCGGCTCACCGACGACCAGCTGGCCAGGCTGCAGGGGCTGAGCACGGAGTTCGCGGCCCGTCGCGACACGCTTGGCACCGACATCCAGAAGGAGATCGAAGGGATGGGGCGCGACCCGGACCGGGCGGTGCTCTTCTCGATGATCCGCAGCCGGATGGAGCACGGGCGGGAGATGTCGCAGGGGATCCTCGACCGCGCCAAGGCGGTGCTGACGGCCGAGCAGTGGGCCCAGCTGCCCGAAGAGGCCAAGGTCCTGCCCCGCTTCGGCGGGCCCGGGGGCCCAGGGGGGCCGGGCGGTCGGCCGCCGCAGTAGGTCAGGCCGGCGTCGGATCCTCCAGCGACCGCCAGAGATACCAGGCGGCGCTGGTGCGGTAGGGGCGGAAGCGCTCGCCCAGGCGTTCCAGCCGCGAGCGCGCCCGGACGCGATACAGCCGCTCCGCGGCGCGCTGGATGCCGCCGTCCCCGACCGGCCAGACGTCCGGCCGCTCAAGCGAGAAGATCAGGAACATCTCGGCGGTCCACACCCCGACGCCCTTCACCTGCACCAGTCGCTCGATCACCGCCGCATCGGACAGGCGGCCGAGTCCGCGCAGGCCACCCGCCTCGGCGAACCGCGCCAGCTCGCGCACATACGACGCCTTCGCCCGGGAGAGGCCGGCGCGCCGCAGCCGCCGCAAGTCGGCGCTGGCCAGGGCCGCCGGACGGATCGGGACCAGCTCCGCCAGCCGGGCCAGGATGCTCGCCGCCGCCTTGCCGGAGATCTGCTGCGACACGATGGCGTCGACCAGGGCCGGGAAGGGAGGCTGGGGCGTGATCGCCGGCGGGCGGTGCCGGGCCACCAGGTCGGCCATGATGGGGCAGGAAAGGAGCGGCGGGTGCATGGGCAGAATCTACCCGGGGACGTGACCCCGACGGCCAGCGGGCGGGCGCGGCCCTTGACACCCCTCGGGTATGCATCGTACCGTATGTCCATGCGGTGCACTGAGCGATTCGGCTTCTTCTTCTCGTTTACCACGCCCGGCGGCGCGTCGTCGTCCGGTGCGGGGAAGCCCTGACGCTCCCTGTCACCCGGATCCCGACGCCCCGCCGATGACCGGCGGGGCGTTTTTGTTTGTCCATCCGTGGAGTGGAACATGCGCGTGGCGATTCAGGGCACCCGGGGTGCCTTCAGCGAGGCGGCGGCCCGGCAGCAGTGGCCGGACCTGGAGACCATCAGCTGTCGTGAGGTCGGTGATGCCGTGGCCGCGGTGCGGGCCGGCGAGGCCGAGGCGGGCTGCCTGGCCATCGAGAACTCGCTGGTCGGGTCGGTGACCCCGACCTACGACCTGCTGCAGGAGGCCTTCGGCGAGGGCGACCTCACGCTCTCCCGCGAGATCCTCCTCCCGGTGCACCACAGCATCATGGGTGTCCCGGGGGCGCGGCTCGAGCAGGTGACCCGGGTGCTCTCCCACCCGGTGGCCTTGGGCCAGTGCCGCATCTGGCTGGCGCGCCACCTGCCCAATGCCACGCTGGTGAATGCCTGGGACACCGCGGGGAGCGCGGAGATCGTGGCCAGGGCGGGCGACCCGACCCAGGCCGCCATCTGCTCCCGCCACGCCGCGGACGCCTACGGGCTGTCGGTGTTCGAGGAGCGCATCGAGGACGACCCGACCAACCAGACCCGGTTCCTGACCTTCACCCGCGCCGAGCTGTCCACTCCCGAGCCGGCCGACAGCACGCTGCCGCAGAAGACCTCGCTGATCGTATGGACCGATCACCGCCCCGGGATGCTCGCGGCGGTGCTGCAGGCCTTCGCCGGCCGGGGCGTGAACCTCACCAGCCTGCAGTCGCGGCCGGAGCGCTCCGCGCCGTGGACCTACCGCTTCTACTTCGATGTCGAGGGGGGCCGGCTGGAGCCACGGCTGCAGGAGGCGCTGGAGGCCATCGAGGCGCTGGCGTCGCGGATCGTGATCCTGGGGAGCTACGCCGCGTGGCAGGGGGAGGGCGCGGTGGTGGGCCCCGTGGCCGCGCGCCCGCCCCACCTGCGGCCCAAGCCCGACCTGCCGCTGTTCGACCGGCGCCAGAAGCCCGAGGGGACGATCGTGAAGGTCGGGGCGGTGGAGATCGGCGGCGCCCGGCCGGTGCTCATCGCCGGCCCCTGCTCCGTCGAGGGCGAGGAGATGATCCTCCGCACCGCCGAGCTGGTGGCGCAGGCCGGCGCGGACATGCTGCGCGGCGGCGCCTTCAAGCCGCGCACCTCGCCCTATGACTTCCAGGGACTGGGCGTGAAGGGGCTCAAGTTCCTGGCCGAGGCGCGGGAGCGCTCCGGCCTGCCCGTCGTCACCGAGGTGATGAGCTGGGAGGAGGTGCCACTGGTGGCACGCTACGCCGACATGCTGCAGATCGGCGCGCGCAACATGCAGAACTTCGCGCTGCTGCGGGCCGCGGGGCGGAGCGGCAAGCCGATCCTGCTCAAGCGCGGGGGCGGCGCCACGCTCGAGGAGTGGCTGCATGCGGCCGAATACATTCTGTCCCATGGCAACCCCAACGTGGTGCTGTGCGAGCGCGGCATCCGCACCTTCGAGCGGGCCACCCGGCACACCCTGGACCTGAACGCCGTGGCGCTGGTGCGGGAGCGCACCCACCTCCCGGTGCTCGCCGATCCGAGCCATGCCGCGGGGGTGCGCAGCATCGTGCCGGCCCTCACCCTGGCCGGGCTGGCCGCCGGCGCGCAGGGGGCGATCATCGAGGTCCACCCCGACCCCGACCACGCCCTGAGCGATGGCGCCCAGAGCCTTGACGTGCCGACCTTTGCTCGGCTGGCGGCCCAGATCCGCGCCCTGGAACCGGTGGGCGCCTGATGCGGTCGATGCCCGCGCTGCTGGTCTTCGATGGCTTTGCCGACTGGGAGGCGGCCTTCGCGATCGCCGAGCTCCGCCGCTCCGGCCACCACCAGGTGCTCACCCTGGGCCTCACCGGGGAGCCGGTGGTCTCCATGGGCGGGCTCACCGTCCTCCCCGACGAGGACATCGCCGAGGTGGACCCGGAGCAGGTCCGGCTGCTCATCCTGCCCGGGGGCGACCGCTGGGAGACCGCGCCCCCCGACGAGCACCTGCAGGCCCTGCTCGCCACGCTGATCCGGGCCAGGACCCCGGTCGCGGCCATCTGCGGGGCCACGGTGGCGCTGGCGCGGGGCGGGTTCCTGGCCGGGCGGAAGCACACCAGCAACGGCCCCGACTACCTCGCCGAGCAGGCGCCGGGCTACGCCGGCGCGGAAGGGTATGTCGAATCGCTGGCGGTGCGCGACCGCGGCCTGATCACCGCCAGCGGGCTCGGGGCCCTGGAGTTTGCCCGCGAGATCTTCGAGGAACTGGGGGTGTTCACGCCGGAGGAACGGGAGGAGTGGTACCGGCTGTTCAAGGGGCGGTAGGGAGGCCGTGGAGTCGGACATCGCGGCCCGGCCCCTTGCCAAGCCGGGGATCCGCGCCGAAGCTCCCTGCATGACCACCCCGCACTCCGGCGACACCGCTCCCCACCTGCAGGGGGACGCCGCCTACCCGCTCACGGCCTGGTTCCTCGGCCCCCGGGCGGAGAACGCCCCGGTCTGGACCGAGCTCTTCGACCACATCTTCCAGGACTACATCCACTGGCGGCGGAACTACTTCCCCGCCGATCCCTGGATCGTGGGGCGGCTGCGGCGCCGCAGCCCCGAGCATGAGTCGTGGCTCGACGCGCTGACCGGCCAGCTCGACGCCATCCTGAGCGAGCTCAAGTACCACTTCCCGATGCACTCCCCGCGCTACAACGCGCACATGATCTCGGAGCAGAGCCTCCCGGCGGTGCTGGGGTACTTCGCGGGGCTGCTCTACAACCCGAACAACGTCACCGGCGAGGCCGCCCCGATCACGGTGGCGCTGGAACTCGAGGTGGGCCGCATGGTGGCCGGCATGCTCGGCTACCATCCCCGGCGCTCCTGGGCGCACATCTGCTCGGGCGGCACGCTGGCCAACATCGAGGCGCTGTGGGCCGCGCGGGCGGTGCAGTTCGCGCCGCTCATCGCGCGGGAGTACTGCCGCGCATCGGGCCTCGGGTTCCGGGTCCGGCTCCCCAACGGCACCGAGGCGCCCGTCACCGGCCTGGACGACCGTACGCTGGTCTCGCTCACGCCCGACACCGCCACCGGCATCCTGCGCGGGCTCGCGGCGGCGCTGGAGCGGGAGCGGGGCCTGAGCCCCGTGGCGGCGCTGGCGGCGGTCAACGAGGCCGTGGCCGGCAGCCGCTACAATCTCGCGCGCCGGGGCCTCGGGCCGATCCTGGCGGAGACCGGGCTCCGCCCGGTGGTGCTGGCCTCCGCGGCGGCGCACTACTCGATTGCCAAGGCCTGCAACGTCCTGGGCTACGGCGAGGACGCCGCCCGGCTGGTCCCGGTCAACGACCGGTTCCAGATGGACATGGAGGGCCTGCGCGCCGCGATCGCGGGGCTCCGCCCCGAGGAGTACGTGGCGGCGGTCATCGGGATCGTGGGCACCACGGAGGAGGGAGCGGTGGACCCCATCCACCGCATCCGGGACCTCCGCGCCGCCTGGGAGCGCGAGGCCAACCGGTCGTTCTGGCTGCACGTGGACGCCGCCTGGGGCGGCTACCTGCGGGCACTGTTCTGCGGCGTGTCGGTGGCCCAGCCGCCGGCGGGCGCCGGCCTCGAGGCGGTCTGCGACGCCTACGCCGCCGCGCTGCAGCTGGAGGAGCGGTTCGACCTGGACGTGGGACTGGAGCAGCCGGATCGGCGGGTGGAAGAGATCCGGTGGAGCGACCGGGAGACCTACGCCGCCTTCCTGGCCATGGCCGACAGCGACTCGACCACGGTGGATCCGCACAAGATGGGCTACATCCCCTACCCCGCCGGCGTGGTGGCCTTCCGCGACTGCCGGGTGACGGAGTTCATCACCCAGCGCGCGCAGTACCTCGGCGACGCCGACCTGGGGGTCGGCGCCGTGGACGACCCGCTGCAGGTGACCTCGATGGGCCCGCTCATCCTGGAGGGATCGAAGCCCGGGGCCGCCGCGCTCTCGTGCTGGCTGGCGCACCGGACCATCCCGCTCACCGCCGAGGGGCACGGGAAGATCGTGCGGGTGACGCTGCTCAACGCCCGCCGGCTGGCCCGCCTGCTCACCCGGCACCACCAGCTGTTCTTCAAGTTCGAGCGGGAGCGTGCCCCGGAGCCGGCCGCCCCGGCGCCGTTCACGTTCTTCCCGATCGCGGAGCCGGAGACCAACCTGGTCTGCTTCGTGGCGCGGCCGATGGCGTGGCGGGACGGACAGATGGTCCCGGCGCCCGTGGCGCTCGGCACGATCAACCGGCTCAACGAGCTCATCTTCAATGCCGCGAGCATTCCCGGCTCGCGCTCGCACCACCGGCTCTCGGCGGCGCAGCCGTTCTTCGTGTCGCGGACCCGGTTCGAGGAACGGCAGTACCGCGGCGCCACGCTCACCCACCTGCTGGGGGAGCTGGAGGTCCGGCCGGACGCCTATGCGCGTGAGGGGCTGTTCGTGCTGCGCTCCACGGTCATGAACCCGTGGCACAGCGAGGCGCGGCAGGCGGGGATGGACTACCTGTACGAGTTCGTGCGGTACCTCCACCGCGTGGCGGCGGAGGCGATGCGGGAGGTTACTCCGCCACCTGCCCCGTGATGGTCTTCCGCTTCTGCATGCGGATGACCTGCAGCGTGAAGGACTCGCGGCCGTTGTAGCTGCGGAGGATCCGCACCAGGTGGGACGGGCCGTCGGGCTCCCGCCCGTCCACCGAGAGCACCACGTCGCCGGGCTTGAGGCCGAGCCGCGAGCCCTGCGGCACGTTCACCACGAGCACCCCCTCCCCCACCCCGAAGTACCGCCCCAGCTCCGGGTTCATCGGCGCCAGCTCCAGGTCGGCGAGCGGCGTCCCGAGCACGTACATCGGGGCCGGCATGCGCATGGGCGAGGCCACCCGGACGGAATCGGGGCGGAAGGGCGGACCATCGGGCTGCATGCGCCACGGGGATTCGAGGGTCCGTCGCAGCGCCTCGGCCGCCATCGGGTTCTCCTCCTCGCCCACGGAAAAGCCGAAGCTGCCGTCGGGCCCGCGCCAGGTGATGACCGGCTCCTCGCCGCAGACCACCGCGGCGTTGCGCCGGTCCCGCCCACGGCGGAATTCCACCGCCAGGGTGTCGCCAGGTTTGAAGTCGGACATCAGCTCAATCAGCCGGAGCCCCGAGGCGGAGACGTCCCGGGAGAGGCTGCTGAGCGGCATGGAGATACTCTGCCGATTGACGCTGGTGATGACGTCGCCGGAGCGGAGCCCGGCCCGGGCGGCGGGGCCGTTGGGGGTGACGCTCTGGACGAGGGCGCCAACCGAGTCGTCGTCCCGGGGACGGAGGTCCAGGGAGATCCCGACCCGCGCGCGGCGGGTGGCGATGACCTGGATCTGGGCCTCCATCAGCTCCTGCTCGGGGGCGGGGGCCCGCTTGACGAAGACCCGCTCCGACTCGGGGCGGCGGGCGGGCTCCTGGCCGGCGAGGGCCGCGGGCGCGAGCGCCACGACGGCAAGGATGGGCAGCGACAGGACGGCGCGCATGGCGGGCTAGAATCCCACGTCGCTCGCGCGCGTGAGGTGGACGTCCACCAGCGCGTCGAGCAACCCCACCCGCTCCTGCCACAGGTGCAGCAGCGCGGCATCGCGCTGCTGGACATCAAGCATCTGCGCCACTTCGAGCCGCCGGTCGACCACCGCGATCCGGTCTTCCAGTTCACCCGCCACCCGCGCGGTCACGCCGTCGGTGACCCGGGCATCGGGATTGTAGGCCTCGAGCACGCGCTCCAGCTGGTGGGAGCGGGTCATGACGTCGTTGATCGCCACGGCGGTGGTGACTTCCGCGGTGGCCTGGCGGCGGGAGACCACCACGGCCGCGAGCGCGGCCGCCGTGGCCAGCGTGGCGATGCCGGCCCAGCGCAGGCGGCGCAGGCGCCGGGTGGCCACCGCCCGCTCGCGCACCACCGGCCAGTGGTCCCGCGCCGGGCGCAACGCGGGCAGCGCCCGGAGCCGGGCCACCCGCTGGTCCACCTGGCGCAGCTCTGCCTGGCAGGCGGGGCAGGCACCCAGGTGCTCGCGGGCGGCGGCCAGACCGGGTTCGGCCCCCGGCTCGCGGAGCTCCAGCAGTTGCTCGGTGGTGAGATGGGTCATGCGGGCACCCGCTCCTCGCCAAGCCAGCGCCGCAGCCGGGTGTGGGCCCGGGCCAGCTGGGACTTGGAGAAGCTGACCGTCTTGCCCATCATCCCCGCGATTTCCTCGTGGGTGTAGCCTTCGACGTCGTGCAGCCAGACCACCGCCCGGCTGGTCTCCGGCAGCCGTTCCAGCGCCGCTTCGAGGTCCATCCGCAGGCCGCCATCGACCTTCATGGTCGGGGGATGGAACTCCTCGTCGAGTTCGTCGGTGTCCCGATACTTGTTCCGGCGCAGCCGCATCAGCGCCTTGCTGGCCGTGATGGTGCGGACCCACCCCCAGAGACTGCCATCGCCCCGGTACCGGCCGATGCTGCGGCAGACCTCGAAGAAGGTCTCCTGCAGGACGTCCTCGGCATCTTCGACGGTGCGACAGATCCGGCGGGCCAGGTTGTAGACGGGGGCTTCGTAGGCGCGATACAGCCGCTCGAGCGCGGCGGGGTCGCCGGCCCGAGCCTGGGCGAGGATAACGTCAGCGTCGGTCAGCAGGTAGGCGTCGTTCATGACGTGGGAAAGATGCCGGAACGCGGGGCAGGGTTGCAGGGGGGGCCCCCTGCTGAGCAAGACCCAGGACCCCAGCCGTCAGCCGGCCAAACCGCTCCCGAGATAGAGATGCTGTCCCGGCCGAATCAGCAACATAAGATTAATCAGGACAACATCTTATGAAATGCCGTCTCGGCCGGATACCAATTCTGCCCCACAAGCGACACCAGCGCGTCAGCATCCAGCCGCTTTCAGCACATTCAGGCGACCCGCGCCGTAGATACTCGTCGGACCGACCGGATCGGTGCCCTGGATGATGCAGCGCGTGAGGGTGGCCGGGCTGACCTGCGTCGCCTTCTGGGACTCAATGACGGCCACCGCCCCGGAGACGTGGGGGGTCGCCTCGCTGGTGCCGGCGCTGAACAGGTAGTCCACCGCGCTGCAGGCGAACGGCAGGGTCACCTGATACTGGCTGCAGGCGGACAGCACGAGGTCTTCCACCACCCCGCCCACCACGAAGTCGCCGCCCGGCGCCACGAGGTCGATGCCGGTCCGGCCGCCGTAGTTCGAGTAGCTCGCGAGCCCGTCGAAGTTCTGCTGGTTCAACGGGGCCGTGGCGCCCACGCTGATCACGTTGCGGAGCTGGCCCGGTACGAACAGGAAGCGCCGCGGGTCCTCGTCGAGGTTGAGCGCCATGTTGCCACCGGCGGCCACCACCACCACGCCGCGCCTGGTGGCCAGGTCCATGGCGCGCTGGATGATGTTGAGCAGCTGCAGGGCGCCCGGCAGTTCCTGGTCGAAGTAACCGCCGAGGCTCAGGTTGATCACGTCGGCCTGAGCGGTCTCGGTGGCCCAGAGGATGGCCACGACCATGTCGATGTAGCTGCCGAAGCCGGTGACGCCGAGGACCTTGGCCGAGCAGAGCCGGGCATCGGGCGCAACCGAGGCGACCCCGAACCCGTTGGAGACGATGTACGCCGCGGTGGAGGTGCCGTGGGCGTTGTAGTCGATCCCGTCCTGGTTGCCCGGGAATGAGGTGTCGGAGACGAACGAGGTGATCAGGCTCGGGTCCACCCGGCCGGCGAGGTCCAGGTGGTCGGGATCGATGCCGCTGTCGAGGACGCATACCAGCTTGCCCTGGCCCGCCGGCGTGGCCCCCCAGGCCTGGTCCGCACTGACCTGCCGGATGTTCCACTGCAGCGGGTAGAAGAACGCGCCGCTCTGGTCCGTCCCGTTGGCGCGTGGCGCGGTGGACCCGGCGAAGCTGAGTCGCTGGGTGGCGACGGGGGCCGGGATCATCTGGGCGCCCACATCGCCGGCAATCCCCTCAAGGTCGGAACGGGCGCCAAGCGCGGCGGCCGCGGTCGGGTTCACGTTGCGCAGGATGGCCGCGCGGACCGAGGGCAGCCGCCGCTCGATGGTGGCCCCGAGCGCCGCCACGGAGGCCGCGAAGTCGGCCGGCTCCGCGTTGCGGAAGCTGACCAGGTAGCGGCCGGAGAGGGTGGCCGGCGCGGCGAGGTGCACGGTGCGCACCGGGGCCGCGTCGGGCGTGGCCATCGGCTCGGCGCAGGCACCGAGCAGCGCGACGCCGGCGAGTGCCAGTGCCCCCAGGGGGCGGGCAAGACGGGACATGGGCTTCCTCGAAGAGGGGGAGCGGTCGGGGATCGTGTCGGGACACGCGGAACGGGCCAACATGCGGCCGGACGGGAACCGGCGTCAAGTCAGGGGCCGAGTGCGGCCGGCGGGAGGGGCGCTACATTCCGGGCATGACTGCGACCGCTTCCCCTCAGGCGCCGCACGAGTGGCTGCACCATCTCCAGGACGAGGCCGACGCCGCGTACCTCTACGGCGTCCTCGCCGGCCTCGAGCCCGACGCCGCGCGCGCCGGGGTCTACCGCCAGCTCGCCGGCATCGAAGCACGCCATGTGGCCATGTGGCAGGAGCTGCTGCGCCAGCAGGGCCACTCGCTCCCCGCCCACGCCCCGTCGGTCCGCGCTCGTACCATGGCCTGGCTGGCCAGGCGGTTCGGCCCGGGGTTCCTGGCCCCGATGCTCCTCGAGGAGGAGGGCCGGGAGGTGAAGGGCTACCTGGAGCTGCACCGGCAGGCGCCCGACGGGCCGGCTGGCCCCACGGCGCTCACCCTGGCCCGGGAATCGGCGGAGCATGCCGAGTCGCTCGCGGGGCTCTCCGGCAGCCCGGCCGAGCCGTGGCACAAGACCGGGGCCGGCGGGCTGCTGCGCAACCTGGTGTACGGCTTCAACGACGGCCTCACCGCCAACTTCGGGCTGGTGGCGGGCATGCTCGGCGCGCAGGGGGAACTCAACCTCTCGGGCCACGCCGTGGTGGTCGCCGGCATCGCCGGCATGGTGGCCGACGCCCTGTCGATGGGCTCCTCCGGCTACCTCGCCGCCAAGAGCGAGCGGGAGGTGCACGAGTACGAGATCGCGATGGAGCGGGAGGAGATCCGCCTCATGCCCGACCTCGAGCGCGAGGAGCTGGCGCTGCTCTACCAGGCCAAGGGCATCCCGCGCGACCAGGCCGAGGCGCTGGCCGGGCAGGTCATGGCCGACCCCGAGCGCGCCCTGCAGGAGAAGGTGCGCGAGGAACTCAAGATCGGCGAGCCGTCCAGCTCCCCCATGCGGGAGGCGTGGATCACGGGCACCGCCACCGGCATCGGCGCCTTCATCCCGGTCGCGCCGTTCCTCCTGACCACGGGGCCATGGGCCATCTGGACCAGCTTCACCCTGTCGATGCTGGCGCACTTCGGCGTGGGCGCCGCGCGCAGCGTGTTCACCGGCCGGAGCATCTTCCGCAGCGGCCTGGACATGTTTCTGGTCGGCTTCGGGGTGGCGGCGGTGGGATACGTCGTGGGGGAGTGGATCACCCGGTTGCTGTGAACGTGACGGGTGCCGTTGCGCCCCCCCACGCCCTCGCCTAGTGTAGGGACAACCCCCTGCCCCCACACCCATGCCCTTCCGCTCCGGCCGCGTGCCGTGGCTCACCCTCCTGCTGGCACTTCCGGCCACGAGCGCCCCGCTGGCCGCGCAGGAGCCGTTCGCCGATCCGCAGGGCCGGTTCACGGTCCCGGTCCCGGCACGTTGGACCGCCCGGACCGTCCTCGACGCCGCGGTGGTCCTGACCCGCGAACCGGCCACCATCACGGTCGGTGCCGGGCGCGACGCCGAACCCGCCACGGTGGTCGAGGAGACGATGGCCACCTTCGCCGGCTACTGGGGGGAGTTCCGCGCGGAGCGGCAGGGCCCGGTGACGCTCGGCGGGCAGCCCGGGGCGTTTGCGCTGGCCAGCGCGCGCAGTACCCTGGGTGTCGCGGTGTATCTCAAGGTGGTGGCGCTGCGCGCCCCGGCCGGCGGGGTCATCACGTTCATCGAGAACCTGCCGCAGGAGGGCCTCGACGGCCTGGAGGCGGAGGTGGGCCTCATCGAGTCCGGCATCCGGTTCACCGGCGCGCCGGGCGGCCCACCCGTCGCCGCCAGTCCGGCGCCCACCCCCGCACCGGCGCCGGTACCACTACCAGGACCAGAACCGGCACCGGGCCCGCCGCTGGTTGAACCGGCGCCAGTCGCCAGCCGGGGATTCCTCGGCATCGGAGCGCGGCCGGTGGAGACCGCCGACCTCCGGCGGCTCAAGATCACCGAGCCGCATGGCGCCGTGGTCACGCAGACCTACCCCGGTGGCCCGGCCGAGACCGCGGGGATCCGGGCCGGCGACCTCGTGGTCGGCGCCGACGGCACCGCAATCACGACGCCCGCGGAACTGATCGCGCTCGTGGGACGGCATCACGCCGGCGACCTGCTCAGCCTCCAGGTATTGCGTGAAGGGCAGGTCGGCATCGTGCGGGTCCGGCTGGGCCGGCCGCCGGAAGAGTAGCGGCACCCCACCTGGAGGCAGCGCGCGTGCGGACACTGGTGCAGGTGGTCCTGCTGGGCCTCGCGGCCTCCCTCATGGAGCCCGGCGCGGTCGCGGCACAACAGCAGCGCCCCCGGCCGGCCGCGGGGGCAGCCCTGGGGAGCGGCGTCATGCGGATGCGGCTGGTCAAGATCATGGACACGCAGGGATGGGGGCAGCCGGTGGAGGTGGCGCGGCTGCTGATCCCGTCCGACTGGAAGGACGAAGGGGGCATCCAGTGGGCGCAGAACATGGCGCGCTGCCCCCAGAACATCATCCAGGCCCGCTGGCGCGCCCGCTCCCCCGATGGCGGCAGCGGCATCGAGGTCCTGCCGCAGTACGGCTGGGTCTGGTCCGACGACCCGATGCAGCAGCAGATGATGCAGCAGAGCGCCGCGAACAACATGGCGTGCGACGCCTACCCCGTGATGAGTCCCGCCGATTTCCTCGCGCAGATGGTGGTGCCCCGGACGCGGCAGCAGGCGCGGGTGATCGCCGCGGAGCCGCTGCCCGCCGTCAGCCGGGCGGAGCAGGAGGGGCTCAACCGGACCTATGGCCCGATCGTGCAGCAGGGGTACCTGCGCGGGGTGCGGGCGGAGGCGGGGCGGGTGCGGGTGCAGCACACGCTGAACGGGCAGCCGGTGGAGGAGTGGATCACCGCCACCATCGCCACGATCGCGGCGCCGAGCGCCAACAGCGCCGCGCTCATGAATGGCGGCACCGCGATGACCGCCACCAACTACCAGCTGATGGCCTACAACGTGGTGGGGGCCTGGGCGCCCCGGGGCCAGCTGGACCGCCAGGCCAAGCTGTTCGCCACCATGTTCGCCTCCACGCGACCCAACCCGCAGTACCAGGCGGCGGTGGCCCAGTTCCTCGGCACCGTGGGCCGGATCCAGCAGCAGGCGGCCATGGACCGGCAGCGGATCTGGCGCGAGGCGCAGCAGTCCATCAGCAGCAGCATCCAGCAGACCTACGCCCAGAACCAGGCGGTCCAGGACCGGCTGGCGGAGCAGTTCGGCCAGACCATCCGCGGCGTGGAGACGTACATCGACCCGCGCAGCAACGAGCGGGTGGAGCTGGTGGGGGGCTATACCAGCGCGTGGAGCAACGGGAAGGGGGAGTACATCCTCTCCGACACCCCGGGCTTCAATGCGGCCACGGCGCTGCAGGAGGACTGGCGGGAGATGCACCGCCCGCCGCGCTGAGCGCTCCGGGGTGACTCGCCTCACGGCATCTTCACCGCCGCGGGGCCAGCTTGGAAGCATGACGCGCCTCTCCCGCCTCACCCTGCTGCTGGCCCTGGCCGCCTGTGCCAACGGCGCCAGTGACCCCGCCGAGCCCTCGCCGCCCGGCGACCTCGACCCCGACGTCCCGCCCGTGACCGTGGGCTCCTGGTACCACCCCGGCACAGGGGTGACCTGGCAGTGGCAGCTCGACGGCACGCCCAACCTCGGCTATGCGGTCGACCTGTACGACCTCGACCTCTTCGAGGTGGATGCCCCCACGGTCGCGGCGGTACACGGTGCCGGCCAGGCGCTCATCTGCTACTTCAGTGCCGGCTCCTACGAGAACTGGCGCCCCGACAAGGGATCGTTCCTCCCCACGGACCTCGGCAAGAGCGTCCCCGACTGGGCCGGGGAGCGCTGGCTCGACATCCGCTCCGCCAACGTGCAGGCGGTGATGCTGGCGCGGCTCGACACGGCGGCCGCCAAGGGGTGCGATGGGGTGGAACCGGACTGGCTCCACAACTTCCAGACGCACACCGGGTTCCCGCTCACCGCCACCGACCAGCGCGCCTACAACCGCTGGCTCGCCAACGCCGCCCACGATCGCGGCCTGGCGATCGCGCTCAAGAACGACCTGGACCAGATCCCCGAACTGGTGGAGTACTTCGACTTCGCCGTGAACGAGCAGTGCCACGAGTACGACGAGTGCGATGCCTACGTCCCGTTCACCACCGCAGGCAAGCCGGTGCTCAACGCCGAGTACCGTAATCGCTGGGCCACCAACGCCATCGCGCGGGACTCCCTGTGCCTGGCGGCGCAGGCGGAGGGACTGCGGACGCTGGTGCTGCCGGTGGCGCTGGATGACGCATACCGGTATGCGTGCCCCTAGGCGGGACGCGGGACGCGGGACGCGGGCGGGACGCGGGAAGCGGGAAGCGGGAAGCGGGAAGCGGGAAGCGGGGCGAAGCTACTCGACCGCCAGGAATCGCTCGCCGAGGGTGGGCAGGGCGCCGATGAAGGTCTCATCGCTGTTGACGATCAGCGCGAGCACCAGGCGCTGGTCGCGGAAGATGACCAGGTGGGAGGTGCCACCCATGGCCCCACCGGTGTGGGCCGCGAGCCGGCGGCCGTGGGCGTCGGTGTAGCTGCCCCAGCCGATGCCGTAGCGGGTGCGGCTTCCGTCGGCCAGGGTCTGCGGGGTCCACAGTACCTCCCGCGTCTCCGGGGACAGCAGCTTGCCGTCGAGCAGGTTGCGGCCCAGCCGCGCCAGGTCCTCCGCGGTGGACAGGAATCCTCCCCCGGCCCACTTGTAGCTGTTGTCGACGTAGGGCGCGTTCTGCGCCGGGCTCACCGAGTCGGCGTGGACGTAGGCTCGGGCGCGCCACGGGATGAGGCTGTCGGGCCACTCCGGCACCGTACGGGTCATGCCCATGGGTCCGAACACCCGCCGCTGCATGAAGGCCAGGAACTCCTCCCCGCTCGCCCCCTCGATCACCGCGCTGATCAGGTTCCAGCCGTAAGACGAGTAGCTGTAGCGCGTCCCGGGCTCGAACAGCAGGGTGTCATCGGCGAAGATGGCCACCCCGTCCCGCACCGTATCGTAGCGCCGCATGCTCTCGAACTCGCCGGGCCGGTAGTGGCGGATGCCCGCGATGTGCCCCGCCACCTGCCGCACCGTCACCGGCCACGGCTTCACGGGGAAGTAGGGCACGTAGCGCTGCACCGGGCTGTCGAGGTCCACCCGGCCCTCCTGCACCAGGAGGCCGAGCCCGACGGCGGTGACCGCCTTGGAAATGCTCGCGATGCGGAAGCGGGTGAGCGGGGTAACCGGCACCTGCTGCTCGACGTCGGCCAGGCCAAAGCCCTCGCTCCAGAGCAGGCGGCCGTCGCGGATCACCGCGATCTGCGCCCCGGGGATGCGGTGCGCGGCCATGGAGTCGAGGATGGCCTGTCGGGTCTCGGCGATGGCGTCGGCCAGGCGTGGATCGGCGGTGCCCTGCGCGGTGAGGGGGGCCGCCAGGAGTGCGGCGACGAATGCAGCGGCGACTCGCATGCCAGACCTCCCAGGAGATTCACCACGGAGGCACGGAGTACCCGGAGACTCCGTGCCTTCGTGGTTCAACCCGCGACGACGATGTTGAGCAGCCGGTTGGGCACGTAGATCACCTTCGTGATCTCCTTGCCGTCCGTAAAGCGGCGGACGGTCGGGTCCGCGAGCGCGACCGCCTTCGCGTCGGCCTCGGTGGCGTTCCGGGCGACGGAGACTTTCGAGCGGGTCTTGCCACTCACCTGCACCGGCAGCTCGATCTCGTCGGCGACGGTCAGCGCCTCGTCCCACATCGGCCAGCCGGCGTCGAACACGCTGCCCGTGCCCCCCAGCCGCTCCCAGCACTCTTCGCTGAAGTGGGGCGCGAAGGGCGCCAGCATGACCACCAGGTCGCGCACCATCGCGGTGTCGCGGCAGCCGGCGTCCTTCATGTGGTTCACCAGCTCCATCAGCGCGGCGATGGCGGTGTTGTAGCGCAGCCCCTCGATGTCCTCGGCGCACTTCTTCCGCGTGGCGTGCCACCGGGTGACCAGGTCCTTGCGCAGCTCGCCCCCGGACTCCTCGGCCTCGGCAACCATCACCCACACCCGCTCCAGGAAGCGCCGCGGGCCGTTGATGCCGGCGTCGCGGAAGTCGCCCCCCTCCTGCAGCGGCCCCAGGAACATCAGGTACATCCGGAAGGTGTCGGCGCCCCACTGCGCGATGTACTCGTCAGGGATCACCACGTTTCCCCGCGACTTGGACATCTTGCTGCCGTCCTTGACGATCAGCCCGTGGGCCCGGAAGCGGGTGAACGGCTCCTCGAAGCCGATGTGGCCCAGGTCCTTGAGCACCATGGCCAGGAAGCGGCTGTACAGCAGGTGCAGCACCGCGTGCTCGTTGCCACCGATGTAGGTGGTCACCGGGCACCAGGCCCGGGTCCGCGCCGGGTCGAAGGGGCGGTCGGCGAACTCGGTGCTCGGGTAGCGCAGGTAGTACCAGGCGGAATCGAGGAAGGTGTCCGAGACGTCGGTCTCGCGCCGGGCGCGCGCGCCGCAGGCGGGGCACGGCACGAAGTACCATTCCTCGTGCCGCGCCAGGGGCGAGACGCCGCTGTCGTCGGGCCGGAAGTCCTCGATCGGCGGCAGGATCACCGGCAGGTCCCGCTCCGGCACGGCCACCGGGCCACAGGCGTCGCAGTAGATGATGGGAATCGGCGGGCCCCAGTACCGCTGGCGCGAGATGCACCAGTCGTGCAGCCGGTACTGCACCACCGCCTTCCCGAGCCCCTGCGCCGCCAGCCAGGCGGTGATCGCCTGCTTGGCCGCCTCGGCCTCCTGTCCGTCGAAGCGCCCGGAGTTGACCAGCCGGAAGCCGGCCACCTCGGTCTCGGCGGCCGCGAGCGGCGCGCCGGCGGCCTGCCCCTCGCCGGCCAGCACCCGGACGATCTCCAGCCCGAACTGGGTGGCGAAGGCGAAGTCGCGCTCGTCGTGCGCCGGCACCGCCATGATGGCGCCGGTGCCGTACTCCATCAGCACGTAGTCGGCGATCCAGACCGGGACCGGCTGGCCGGTGGCGGGATTGGTCGCGTAGGCGCCGAGGAACACGCCGGTCTTGTCCTTGTCGCCCACCTTGCGGGCGACCAGGTCCATCGCAGCGGCCCGCTGCACGTAGGCCTCGACCTCCGCCCGGCGGTCCGGGGTGGTCAGGCGCGCCACCGCCGGATGCTCCGGCGCCAGCACCATGAACGTGGCGCCAAAGAGCGTATCGGGGCGGGTGGTGAAGACCGTGATGGCCTCGGCGTCCCGGCGGCCGGACGGCTCGGCGGGGACCGTGAAGGTGATCTCCGCGCCCTCACTCCTCCCCCAGCCAGTTCCGCTGCGCGGTGCGGGTGGTGTCCGACCAGTCCAGCGTGTCGAGGTTCCGGAGCAGCCGCTCGGCGTACTCGGTGATCCGGAAGAACCACTGCTCCAGGAAGCGCTGCTCGACCGGTGTCTTGCACCGCTCGCACAGCCCGTTCTCCACCTGCTCGTTGGCCAGCACGGTCTTGCAGTTGGGGCACCAGTTAACCGCGGCCTTCTTCTTGTACGCCTTCCCCGCCTTGAACAGCTGGAGGAAGATCCACTGGGTCCACTTGTAGTACGCCGGGTCGGTGGTGCTCAGGGCGTGGCGCCAGTCGAACATCCCGCCGATCCGCTCCAGCTGGCGGCGGAAGTTGGCGATGTTCCTCGGGATGAGCTCGGCGGGGTGCAGGCCCACCTTGATCGCGTAGTTCTCGCTGTGGATGCCGAAGGCGTCGTAGCCGATCGGCTCGAAGACGTCGTACCCCCGCAGCCGCTGGTAGCGGCCATACACGTCGCTGCCGGTGAAGGCGAACATGTTCCCCACGTGCAGCCCCTCGGCCGAGGGGTAGGGGAACATCATGAGGTTGTAGAAGGGCCGCTTCGGGTGATCCAGGTCGGGCTGGTTGGTGCCGCGCTCGGCCCACCGGGCGCGCCACCTGGCCTCGACCTCGTCGGGGCGGTAGCCGTCGTTCATGTCGGTCATAGGCCGGGGAATCTACGCAGAACCCGGGGAAACGCGACCACGCGGCGGCCCCCGGCCAACCATGGCCACGCGCGCCCGTCGCAGGGGCCCCGGCACGCCGTGCGCCGCCCTTGCCCCTCGCCTCCCGACCGGCCTACGTTCCACTCCCTCCACCACATCGCTCATGGCCTCACAGCGCCAGATGTTCGTCCGCCGGATGTACCTCGTCGCCACCCTGCTGGTGGTGTCGATGGGGCTGTTGTTCGCGGGCATCGTCTGGCTGGGCTACGGCCGCACCGACAGCGGGCCCGGGTTCCTCTCCGCGCTGGCGCTGGCGATGGCGGTGTACGTCGCGGCCGGCATGCTGGTGGCGACGTTCCTGGTGAGCTGGACGGTCCGCAACATCCTCCGCCCCCTCGGCAACACCGTGGTGGTCGCCAGCCGGGTGGCGCAGGGTGACCTTTCCGTGGCGGTCTCGGCCATCAGCTCCCAGGAGACGGACGGCCTCACCACCGCCGTGGCCACCATGCTCACCCAGCTCCGCACCCTGGTGAGCGCCATCCGGGGGAGCGCGCAGGAGGCGGCCTCCATGGCGCAGCAGATCTCCTCCTCCACCCAGCAGATGAGCGCCTCCACGCAGGAGGTCTCCGGCACCTGCAACGACCTCACCGACCGGGCCACCCGTCAGGCGGCGCTGGTGCGCAGTGCCGCGGAGGACGCCCACCGGATCCTCGAGATCGCGCAGACCCTGGCCGTCAGCGCCGGCGAGGCCGCGACCCGCAACGCCGCCCTGGCCCAGCTGGCACGCGACCACCGCGACCAGCTGCAGGCGAGCTCCAGCGAACTGCGGCGGCTGGCGGACGAGATCGCGCGGGGCGCGGAGGAAGCGGCGGCGCTGGCCACCGCGTCGGAGCAGATCGAGCAGTTCGTGACCGAGACCAAGGCCATCGCGCGGCAGACCCACATGCTGGCGCTCAACGCCGGCATCGAGGCGGCCCGCGCGGGCGAGGAGGGCAAGGGGTTCGCCGTGGTGGCGGAGGAGGTGAAGAAGCTGGCCGGCCACGCCGCGCAGGCCGCCACGCTCACCAGTGAGACGGTGCACCTGGTGCAGGAGCGGGTGGCCACCGCGCGGGAGCGGCTGCTGCGGCTGGCGCGGGGCGGCGAGGCGGCGCGCGCCACCGCGCAGCAGGCCTCCGAGGGCCTGGCCCGCGTGGCCGACGAGGCCCACCAGACGGACGAGTGGAGCCGGCAGATCAGCCAGTCCACCACCGAGGTGCGGGGCCTCGTGGAGGGCATCGCCAGCCGGATGCAGGAGGTGTCCGGCGGCACCGAGGATGTTGCCGCCGCCGCGGAGGAGATCGCGGCGAGCGCGGAACAGCTTTCGGCGAGCACGGAGCAGGTGGCGGGCTCGGCACACGCCCTGGCCGAGGGGGCGCAGGGACTGCTGACCCAGGTGGGGCGCTTCAAGGTGGAGTAGCCGCTGACCGGGGCGGTCCCCGGTCCGGCTACCGGCCCAGCCGCCGCCCCAGGGCGTCGAGCAGGCCGGCCAGGTGCTCCGACGTCATGTCGCCCTGGTGGCCGATGCGCAGCACCCGCGGATCGCTCACCGTCGCCGGGGTCACGAACCACCCCTCCTCCGCCAGCGCCGCCACGACGGTGACGGCCGCCAGCTCCGGCGGGAGTTCCAGGCAGGAGCAGGCGCTGGCCCGGCGCCCGGCCGCCGCCAGCAGCCGCACCCCCGGCTGGCCAGCGAGCCAGTCATCCACCTGGGCGGCGAGCGCCGCGTGGCGCGCCCAGCGCCGTTCCAGGGTCTCCCCATCGAGAATCCGTTCCAGCTGCCGGTCGAGTGCCCGCACCAGTGCCGCCGGGACGGGGCCCAGGGTCTGGCCCCGGCTCGCCGCGGCGTGGTGGGCGGCGACGTCGAGCTGCATCCCCCGCCCCGGCTGGGTACGGACCCGCGCGAGGAGCCGGGGGGAAGCCGCGGCGAACGCCAGCCCCGGCGGGAGGCCCAGCGGCCCCTCGGAGCTGCCGACGACGAAGTCGAGACCCCACTGGTCGGTCTCGAGCGGGGTCGCGCCGAGGGTGCCCACCGCGTCGACGTAGAGGAGTACCTCACGGCGGGCGCGCACCACGCGGGCCAGGTCCGCCAGCGGCGCCAGCGCCCCGGTGGCCAGGTCGACGTGGGAGAGCACCACGCTGTCCACCTCCGGCCCGCAGAGAAATCGGGTGAGGTGGGCGGGCTCGAGCACCTGTCCCGGGTGCACCACCACGCGGATCACTTCCTTCCCCAGCGCCTCCGCGGCGGCCGCCAGCGCATCGCTCTCGGCGCCCGCCACCACCACCAGGGCCCGGTGCTCCACCACCGCCTGCAGCCCGATCTCGCGCACCAGGGCCGCGGAGCCGGGGATCGTCAGCACCGGTTCGGCGGTCCGGAAGAGGGCGCGCAGCCGGAGCGTGGCGCGCGCCAGCACCTGGGTCAGGGCGGCCGGCGGCAACGGCGCTTCGTCCTGCAGGATGGCGCGCAGGTCCGGGTGGACGTCGGCGACGGTGGCGAGGAAGTGGCGCCCGTAGGTCACGGGCGCCGCGCGTGGCGAGGGAGGTGGGGGGCGCGGGGCATGGCGGCTCGCCCGAAGAGTAGCCTCACCCCCCGAGCCCGCGGCAGGGAGGGCGTGCGCGGCGCGCCCTCCGCCGCTTCAGCAGGCGGGCCGGGCGGCCAGGAACCAGCAGCGGGTGTAGGGGCTCCCCTTGAAGAAGGTCATGAGGAGGTTGGCCACCTTGGACTGACCGCTGGTGCTCGGGTGCATCCCATCGGTGCTCATCACGTCGGCCACGGTCCAGACCAGGCCATCGGCGCGGCCCGCGAGGCCGTCGGTCCAGAGGTACGCGCCCCAGGTGACGACCGGGACGCCGGTGAGCATGTCGCCCGCGATCGAGTCGACCGCGCCGGTTTCCCGCTGGACGATCTGGGCCTGGATCAGCCATCGCACGGCGATGCCCGTCTCGTAGGCAAACGGCTCCGGGCTCTGGTCGGTGATCGAGTAACCGGCGTAGGTGCGCGTCTCGAGGAACACCAGCTGCAGGTTGGGATACCGCTGCCGCATGGCGCGGAGCGCTTGCGCCGTCTCCCGGATCACCACGAAGGCATCGGCACCGGCATCCGGCAGGCTGTGCTGCGGGAGGTTGTGCGCCGGCTTGAGCCAGACCGCCTGCACCTGCCGCTCGCTCAGCCCCCGGGACTTGAGCCGGGTGGCGATGGTGGTGTACACCGCGTTGCCGGACGCGGTCCACTGGTTGATCGGGGCGCCACCCATCGCGCCATTGATGATCGCCAGCCGGTTCTTCTGCACGGCGGCATCGACGGTGGCGCGCCCGGTGAAACTCCACGAGGTGCAGGTGGGCCAGCTGGTGGCGGTGGCCGCCGAGCACCATTCCTTCGAGGCGTTGCTCGGCCCGGCGCTGAGCAGCACCACCTTGCCGCTGCCCCAGCCCGGATACCCGAGCCCGCTGACGTTCCGGGGGACGATGGCGCGGGCGGCCGCCCGGGCCGCGGCGTCGTGACTGGCCGGCACGGCGTTGCCACCGGGATAGAGGGTGACGGCGAACCAGTCGAGGTAGCGCTCGCCCGGCCCTGCGTCGAGCATCGGCGTGAAACCGGTGCTGGTGATGGGGGCATGGACCGCGGGGAGACCGGGGGAGGTCGGGTCGATCGGCGCGGTACACGCCGCCAGGATGGGGAGGACCAGCGTGAGGCACGCCCTGCAGGGGCGAGACATACGGCCTTCCAGGTGCCGCCGCGCGCCGCCGGGGGCGAGCGTACGCGGCGAGGCACACCCCAAAGATCAGCGGCGGCCAGGCCGGGTCAAGCGGGACGGACCTCCGTGAAGGGAGTTTCGCGGCCGCCTCACAATGAAGGGAGCTTCGCCCGCCCTTCATGGTCGGCCGCGCCGCCGGGCGCGGGTTACACGCCGAACTGACGCAGGTGGTGATCGGCGTGCCGGGCCTGCAGCACGCCCCAGGTGCTCCCGCGCAGCGGCCCGAAGGCCGGATGGTCCGGCCAGACCCCCGCGCACCCCCGCGCCGCGAACCGATCCAGGGCTCCCGCAAACGCGGCGCGTTCACCATCGAGCTCCACGGGATCGGACCCGAGCAGCCGCGCCACCAGCTCGGGCGCGGTCGGCGCCCCGCGGGGAAAGGGCAGGACGTGGATGATCAGCTGCTTGAACGGCGGCGTGTACAGGACCCACGGCACCGGCCGCCGCGCCACCGGCAGTTCCCCGGTGGCCATGCGGAGGGCATCCGTCAGGTGCGCCAGCATCCGCGGCGCGGTGAAGGTACCCCATCGGGGCGTGGCGGCGGGCGAGAGCGCGGCGACCCGGCGCACCAGCGCGGCGCGGGTCTCGGGATCCCAGAGCGTCGGCATCGGGCGACTCCGTCGGCGGTGAGGGGGAGGAGGACTACCAGGGCACGCGCTGAAGGTACACCCAGACCAGGCCGGCCCCCGCCGCGCCAAAGAGCAGCGCCGCGGCGAGGGTCGGGAGGGATCGCATGCGGATGGCCATGACGCTCCCCATCCCCAGCATGGCCAGGCCGGCCAGCGAGGCGAGCAGTGCCCCCGCGCCTCCCAGCAACCGGACCAGCCACAGGGGCGTGGTCCCGCCGGCGCCACCGCCGGCAAGCCCCAGGACGCCCAGCGGCAGCGCGGCGACGAGGAGGAACCCCAGCCACCGCCGGATCACCCGTCCCGGCAGCACGTCGTCGCTCAGCGCGGCCCGGCGCCGCGCGCCAGGCGCCCCAGCAGGTGCTTCCGCACGTCCGGCCACTCCGCGGCGAGGATGCTGTACATCACGCTGTCGCGCACCGAGCCGTCGGGGCGCATGTGGTGGTGCCGGATGACGCCGTCCTTCCGCGCGCCGAGCGCCTCGATGGCGCGCTGGGAGCGGAGGTTGAAGTTGTCGGTGCGCAGCCCGACGACCTGGCAGCCCAGCGCGTCGAACGCATGCCCCAGCAGCAGCAGCTTGCAGCCGGTGTTCACGTGGCTCCGCTGCCGGCTGGCGGCGTACCAGGTCCAGCCGATCTCCACCCGGTCCACGCGGGGGAGGATATCGTGATAGCGCGTACTGCCGACGATGGTCCCAGCGGCGAGCTCGCGCACCACCCACGGGAGCATGTGGCCCTCGCGCTGGCCCTCGAGCGCGGTGGCGATGTAGGCCGCCGTCTGCTCCGGCCGTGGCACCGAGGTGTACCAGAGCTCCCAGAGGCGGCCATCGGCCGCGGCGGCCTGGAGGCCGTCGTGGTGCGCCTCGGCGAGCGGCTCGAGCCGCACGCCGTGGCCTTCGAGGGTGACGGGGGCGAGGGTGATCAGGAGCGGACTCCGCGCGGAGGGCCGGACCCGGGGGCCGGGCCCCCCAGGCATGGGCATGGGTGCCCGGCACACGTTACCCGCGGCGCCGGGCCGGCGGAAGTGTGGCCCCCGGACCGCGACGCCCGCCCGCGGTTCAGCCGGTGGAATCCGGCGTGGGCCCGGGCTCCTCGTCGTGCACCCAGCCCTGGCGCGGGATGCCCGTCGCGGCCGACAGCCGCCAGCGGAAGCGCAGCGGACCGCCCTTCTGTTCCTGGTCATCCGCGTCGAGTTCGATCGCCTCGACGTGTTGTCCCGACAGGCGCCGGACCACTTCACGCTGCTCCGGCGTCAGGACGATGCGCACCGGTTCTGGCTCGGACATGGACCACTCCTCGGATGCTGGTGTTGGGACCGGCAGGGCCCCGTCGGTCGGCGGAGCCGGGAGGAGAGCGTACGACGGTCGCGTAACGGATCGGTCACCGGGGCGGCGACCGAGACTCCTCGTCCGCGGGCGGCTGCAGGGTGAGGTGCAGCGCGGTCAGGGCCTGGAACAACTCGCGCACGAACACCAGCATCGCGCCCACCAGGCTGAGCAGGCTGGCGACGAACAGGAGCGCGGCCGCCAGCGCCACGTTCCAGCCCAGCAGCAGGCCGAGGAAGAGCACCGCGATCAGCACGCCGATCATCGCGACGGACGAGGCGCCGAGGGCCACGGCCAGCCGGATCAGCCGGGCGCGGTGCGCGAGGATCGCGAGCTGGGCGTCGAGGCCGGCTCGCTCCTCCGCGTGCGCCGCGCGCCGCTCCGCCGCGAGGATGCGGGTGCGGTCCACGATCCGGCCCAGTCGCGCGGTGAGGGTAAGCAGCAGCAGGCCCACGCCGGAGATCAGCACCACGGGGGCGATGGCCCCCTGGATGATGCGGAGGATGTCGGCGGGGGCAAACGGTGACAGCATGATCGGGGGCTCCCGTGCGGGCGGCGGACAGGCGGCGCGGCTGCGCCCAAAGTTAGCCGGTCCGCTGCGGCCTCGCGGCCGTCACTCCCGGCGCCGCCCCAGCGCGAACCAGGCGGCCACCACGGTGAACAGCGCCAGTGCCGCCACCACCCGCGCAAAGCCGCTGCCATGCGCCGCGAAGGGGATCCCCCCGACGTTCATCCCGAAGAGCCCCGCCACGAGGTTGATCGGCAGCGCCAGCACCGTCACCACGGTCAGCACGAACAGCGTCCGGCTGGTCTCCTCTCCGACCAGGGCGCCCAGTTCCTCTTGCAGCAACTTGACCCGCTCCACCAGGGTGCCGGCGTCCGCCACCGCCACCGAGAACTCCTCGGCGGACTCCCGCAGGTCCTGCACGTCCTCGCCTCCGATCCAGCCGGGCGGCCGGCTCAGCAGGCGGAACAGCGAGGCCGGCTCGGGCGCCAGCAGGCGCTGCAGCCGCACCAGGGTGCGGCGGAGCGTCCCGAGCTCCCGCCGGCTGGTGGCCACCCGGTCGGCCAGCAGCTTGTCCTCGATCGCGTCCACCTTGACCGTGGTGGCGCGGACGATGTCGGCGAGCACGTTGGCCTGGTGGTGCAGCAGCTGGGCCAGCATCTCCGCGGGAGACCGGAACGGCGCCCCACCCCGCACCGCGTTCCGGAGCAGGTCCACCGAACGCACGGGGCGGAGCCGCGCGGTCACCAGCAGCCGCGGCTCCAGGCAGAGGTGGACCGTCGAGACGCTTTCGGGGTCGAAGGTGAAGTCGAACAGCACGTCGTGGATCACCGCGACCAGCGCGTCCCCGTCCTGCTCCAGGCGAGTGGAACTGGTCGGCGCCGTGATGGCCTGGTAGAACGCCTCCGGCAGCGACAGGTGCCGCCGCATCCAGCGTTCCGAGGCGGCATTGGAGAGGGAGAAGTGAAGCCAGAAGAAGCGTTCCGGGGGTCCGGTGGCCGGATCGAGGAGCGCCGCAAGCTGCTCGGCGTCCACCATGGCCGCGCCCTGGCCCGCGCCGAACTGGTAGGCGCATACCAGACCGTGCTTGTCGGAACCGTAGCTGGTTTCGGGAACGTCCACGCGCGCCCCTGGTGGAGCACCGGCAGCGGAAGTGGGCAGGCGTGCGCCGGAGGGCCGTCCTGCAGCCACCCGGCGCGGCAAGGGACCCGACGGACGACAGGGGCCTGGCGGGCCCCTGAGGATCAGGCCGAGTGCAGCAGCGCGAGCGAGCGCCGGTGCGCCGGGCCGCGCTGGACGTGCCGGTCTTCCCGGCGGGTCCGCAGGCCGACCCAGCTTCCCGTGCGCGGTCCGCTGCCGCGGAACTCGAAGTGCGCGGGGTGCAGCACCCGCTCCGTGAAGCGGACCGCGGCGCCGTCATGGACGATGCGCGCGGCCGTCAGCTGGCCGGCCAGCGCGGCGGCGGTGTACCACCGCCCGGGCGTGACCATTGGGTAGGCAGTCGCGTAGGCGGGCTTCAGCTGGGCTTCGCGGAGCATGCTCCACTCCTGAGGGAAGGGAGGAAACGCACCGAAGGGTAGCCGCGCGGCGGGCAACGCGGCGTGAGGTATGTGTGAAGCTACGATTCGATTGGGGGGTGGTCAGGTCCCGGATGTAACGGTCAGGTCAAGAGGGGCGGTACAGGTTGGTTGGTCCAGCCCTGAACATCAGAAATCGAACCCCCGCGCCATGGCGGTGGCCACGAAGACCAGCACCACGATCAGCGCCACCTGCACCCGCCCGGTGGTGGCCCACTGGGCCGCCTTGCGGGTGTCCAGCGGGGTGCCGCGCTTGAGCGCGATGCGCCACAGCGTGAGGCCCACCATCGGGCCCAGCTCGAGCAGGAACACCAGGGTGAAGAGCCCGAGCTTGAGCCAGAAGATCCGGCCGCCGAAGTAGTAGTCCACCGGCTTCTCCAGGCCGAGCAGCAGCCGTGGCAGGCCGGTGCCGAGCCACAGGAGCGCCGCCACCCCCCACCAGGCGTCGGCCCGGAGCGCGCGGCGGACGCACGCGGGATCCGGGGCGCCGGCGAGCGCCCGCGAGCGGACCCAGATGGCGCCCAGCCCGATCCCGAGCCCGAGCAGGTGCAGCGAGGCGAGCAGCCAGCGGAGCAGCATCAGGCGAGCGCCGTGCCGGGGATGGAGACGCCGTGCCGCCGCAGCACCGGCAGCAGGGCCGGCGCCACCCGCATGGTGGTGATGCCCGCTAGGTCGATGTCATGCCACCGGCCCCACAGGAACGAGCGCTCCGCCTCGTAGCGCACCCGGTTCCACGGCACCAGCACGGGGGGGCGGCCCAGCCGGAAGAGGCGCATGGGGTGAGGTAGAGCCCCTTCGGGGTGGCCACGAGCGTGGTCACGCGGTTCTCGTTCACCCGGCGGAACCCGTACACCATGCCCCGCAGCCGCTCCCCTGCGGCTCCTCGCCGCCCGGGTACTCCGCGGCGAGCGCCGGCCAGCCGGTGAGGTGCGCCAGCAGCGACGTGACCGCGACCCAGAAGCCGGCGAAGAGCAGCAGCGCCAGCGGCACCGCCACCACCGGCGCGAGCTGTTCGGGGCTCACTTGCGCCGCACCGAGGCCCCCTTGGGCCAGTAGGCAAAGGTCGGCTCGGAGCAGGTGCCCTCGAGGTCGGCCACCCGGTCCCGCAGGAACGCCTGCGCGTCGGCCACGCCGGCGTTGTAGGCCGACGGGCCGATCTCCTTGAGGAAGAACTCCAGCAGCGCGATCGCCTGCAGGTCGCTGGCCTCGAGCTCGAGGCCTTCCCGGCAGAAGCGCCGGATCGAGGTGAGCGCCTGCTTCCGATCGTCGTGGGACAGCGTCACGGCCATCTGGGTCTCCGTGGCGACACGGTTACGCGGTGGGTGCGCCGGGGAGCCGGCCCCCGTCGGCATGCCGCGCCAGCAGCCGCTCGGTGAAGTCGAGGCGCTCATGCACCTCGGCCAGTTCCTGGCGGAGCGCATCGACCTCGCCCCGCAACTCGTCGATCGCGGCGCCGTCGCCCCCGTCGCCGGCCCGCAGCTTGAGCTCCTCGATGCGGAGCCGCTGCACCTTCTGCATGCCGTTGAACCCGATCACCAGCAGGGGGATCGCCAGCGCGAAGAGCGGGATCAGGATGCCCATGGGATCCTCCCTGGACCGTGGGGTCAGTCGCCCGCGGCGTCGGCGAGCGAGGCGAGGTCCGCCTGGTCGGTGAAGGCGAGCGACTCGGAGTTGACGCAGTGCCGCTGGCCGGTGGGCCATGGGCCGTCCGCGAAGACGTGGCCCAGGTGCGCGCCGCAGCGGGCACAGAGGATCTCGGTGCGGACCATGCCGTGGCTCCGGTCGGTGTGCTCGCGCACGTTCTCCGGCGCCACCGGCTGGAAGAAGCTGGGCCACCCCGTGCCCGACTCGAACTTGGCGTCGGCGCCGAACAGCGGCAGCCGGCAGCAGACACAGCTGTAGGTGCCGGCGCGGTGGTTGTCGAGCAGCGTGCCGCAGAAGGGGCGCTCGGTGCCCTTCCCGCGCGCCACCTGGAACTGCGCGGGGGTGAGCTGCGCCCGCCATTCGGCGTCGGTCTTCACCACCGGCGCCAGCTCCACCGGCCCGACCAGCTCGCCCTTCCGGTTGTACACCCGTAGCCGCACCCGGCCTCCCGATCGGTGATGCCCAACGATGCCGCGGCCAGGCGGCGGGGACAAGGCGCCTCCGCGGCTCAGCCGGCGATGCGCGCCCGCGCCTCGAGCGCCGCCACCCGCTCCTCCAGCAGCTCCCACAGCGGCTGCGGGGCGCGACCCCGGAAGGCGTCGGACAGCGACCGGTAGTACCAGAGCGTCCCCTCGCGCCCGCCGGCGAAGCGGGCCCACACCGCCTCGCCCAGCTGGGTGTAGTCGCGGAGGATCGCGCCCACGTTGTGCACCTTGTCGGCGATCGACACCAGCAGCGCCGGGGCCGGCTTGTGGGGAATGGAGGCAAGATAGGCCTCCTTCCGCTGCCGCCACGGCGGCTTGGGGGTGACCTCCGCGTCGGTGCAGGCCGCGACGATGTCGGCCACGCCATCGCCGAAGCGGGCCCGGATCCGGTCGAGCATCGGGCGGCCGCCCTGGTCCTCGACCGCATCGTGCAGCAGCGCCGCGATGGCGGCATCCTCGTCGCCGCCGGCCTCGAGCACCAGCGCCGAGACCGAGAGCAGGTGCGCGATGTACGGGACGGCGGTGCCCTTGCGGAGCTGGCTGCCGTGGAGTTCGCTCGCAAAGGCGAGCGCGGCCGAATACCTGGGTCCCACCGCCACCTCCCTCAGCGCGCCATGAACACGTCGACCAGCTCGCCCCGGATCCCGGTGGTCTCCCGGGTGCCGCGCCGGGTGAGCTGGGCCAGCCCGAACTCCTCCTCGTCCTCGTCGTAGAAGACGATGGTGCCCTCCGGCTCCTGCGCCACCACCCAGTATTCCCGCACCTCCGGCTCGCCGGAGGTGATGAGGATCGACGCGTCGCGCAGCTCGAACTCGGCCTGTTCCGGCGGCACCAGCGCCCGGCGCAGCGCCGCCAGCTCCGCGCGCGCCCGCTGGGTCGACCAGCGCATCCCGAGCGACCGCGACGCCGCCGGGTCGTCGTGGGCCGCGAGATCGGCCGCCACCACCGCCGCCACCTGGTCGTCGGTCATCCGGCGTGCCGGGGCTGCGACAGTCCATCCCACTCCGCCGAGCCCGGCTCGGCCCGCAGCCAGCGGACCGCGGCCTCCTCATCCACGAACACCGACGCCGTCAGGCCGCGATTGACCACGACGTTCTCCCAGAACTGGCCGTCGGGCAACGCGCCGGGCGCGCAGACCACGGCCACCCGCCCCACCCTCGGCGCCTGCGCGGCGATGAACTCCGCCGCCCGGAAGGTGTCCATGGTGCCCAGACGGTACTCGAGCTCCTGCTCCAGGCAGAGCACCCGGGTCACCCCGTGCTCCACGCACGCCGCGATGACCGCGAGCCCGTATCGTTCCACCTCGGCCAGGCTCCCGTCGAACCCGGAGGCCTGGACCACGAGGGTATCCCCCTCGACCTGCATGGTGTGGCGGATGGCCACGCGGTGTCCCTTCGATCGGCTGGCGGCGCGAGGGCGGTCCCGGCGGCGCCTGGTGGTGAGGGACCGGGAAGTTACCGTGCGGCGGGGCGGGGGTCTACTCAGGAGCCACCCAGCTCCGCGGCCAGCGCCGCGAGCAGGGCATCCACATCGGCGGCGGTGTTGAAGAGGTGGGTGGAGATGCGCTGGCCGTTGAACCAGCCGCCGGGCACCACCTTCACCATCACCTGGTGACGCTGCAGCAGCGCCTGGGAGAGGCGGTGGGCCTCGACCTCGGGCGGCAGCCGGTAGCTCAGCAGCGGCGCGGCCTGCGCTCCCTCCGGCGCCCCCACGACCGTGACGCGCGGCAGCCGTGCGAGGCCGGCGCGCACCCGCTCGCGCAGCGCCAGGTTGTGCGCCTCGATCGCCGGGAGGCCGATCGCGTCGAGGTAGTCCATCGCCACGCCGAGTCCCAGCACGCTCGGCAGGCTGGTGACCCCGCTCGAGGCGCTGTAGGCGGCGCGCCCGCCCTGCAGCTGGATCGGGTCCACCCGGCTTCCCAGCTCGGCGCTCAGGTAGAGCAGGCCGGTGCCCTTGGGGCCGAGCATCCACTTGTGGCCGCTGGTGGCGTAGGCATGGCAGCCGAGGGCCTTCACGTCCACCGCGAGGCCGCCGGCGGCCTGCGCGCCATCCACCACCGCCAGGCAGCCCCGGTCCCGCGCCAGGAGGGAGAGCTCCCGCACCGGCATCCGGAGCCCCGTGGACGAGAGCAGATGCGAAAACGACAGCACCCGGGTGCGCGGGGTGATCCGCTCCGCGAAGCGGGCCACGAGGACGGTGGGATCGTGCTCCTCCGGCGCGATCGGGACCACGTCGATGCCCACACCGGCGGTACGTGCCAGGTAGTCCCAGCCGGACCGGCCCCCCGGGTGCTCCTGGTCGGTGGTGAGCACCCGGTCGCCGGCGCCGAGGCGGAGCCCCTGCGCCACCTGGTTCATCCCGTCGGTGGTGCAGCGGGTGAGCACGAGTTCATCGGTGGCGCAGCCCAGGAAGGTGGCGGCGCGGGCGCGGACGGCGTCCATCGCCTGTTCCTGCGCGCCGTAGCCCACGGCGGTCGGGTTGCGTTCGAGGTCGCGCCAGAAGGCCACCGCCTGCTCCAGGACCGGCCGTGGCGTGGGCCCGAGCGAGCCGGTCTGCAGGTAGTGCAGCCCGGGATCGAACAGGAAGTCGGCCGGATCGGGCGCGAGGCCGCGCGGCGGGAGCGGACGCCCGGGGGGCAGGGGAAGCACCCCGCCCACCGCGGCACCCGTGAGCGCCTGCAGGAAGGCGCGGCGTGAGGCGCTCACGGCATCGAGATCCATGGCGGGGGGACGGGGCGGCCGCGCGGCGGGCCGGGTGACTAGGCCTCCCCGGCCATGAGCTTCGCCGCGTACTCCTCCATGGTGATGGTGCCGCCCGCCCGCACGGTCTTGCCCGCATCCCGGGGCGGGAGCGCCTCCTGCACCAGGTCGATCCGCTTCCAGGTGGCGTATGGGGTCTCGCAGCCCGTCCGGGGCACGTAGGGCGAGGCGGCCACCCGCGAGTGTCGGTGCACGTACCGCGAACAGTTCACGAACATCGCGTCGATCGCCACCCGCACGATGAGGTCGGCGCCGGGATACGCCGCCAGCAGCGGGTCCTCGGCCTGTACCGTGGCCGTGCCCTGCACCCGCAGGCGGTGCGGGGTGTCGAAGGCGATGAACAAGAGGCCCACCTTGCCAGTCGCGGCGATGTTCCCGGCCGAGAGGTACATCCCGTTGCCGTCGTAGACCGGAAAGGCCAGCGTCCGCAGGTCCACCACCCGCACGAAGCCGGGGTCGCCACCCTTGTAGGAGCAGGTCGGCTGACCGGCCGCGTCCACGGTAGACAGGAAGAACATGTCCCGTGACTCGATGAACGCCCGTTCGTCCTCCTGAACCTCGGCGTGCACGATGGCCTGGGTCATGAGGTCGGCCAGCTTCGTGGCGCCGAAGCGGTCCTGCAGGGCGCGCTGCGCGGGAGAGTAGAAGGAGGTCATGCTCGTCCTGACGCGAGAGGGGTGGCGGATCCGGCGTGGGGCCAGCGCAGGCGACAAACTACTGTGGCGTCGCGGGCCGGGCCAGCGATGCTAGGGCATGCCGTCGGGGCGCACCGGCGCCGACGAGGCCGTCTGGGGGAGGAGGCCCCGCAGGCGGACGGTGGGGTCGCCCATCACCCCGGCACCCGCCACGCCGCGATGAGCTCGTCGGTGGCCGGCCGGGTCTTGATCATTCGCTCGCGGGTGATGGCCACGGTGCCGGGCTTCGCCCCCCTGGGCTTGGAGACGTGGCGGGCCTCGGTGCAGCTGACCGCCACGGTCCCCGCCGCGCGCGCCTTGCTGTGGTAGGCGGCCACCGAGGCCGCCAGCTCCACGGCCCCCTTCTCCGGCTCCCGGCCCTCCGGCACCTGGAGCACCACGTGACTTCCCGGCAGGCCATGGATGTGGAACCACAGGTCGCGGGGCCGCGCAAAGCGGAGGCTCAGCTCCTCGTTGGCCGCGTCGGTCTTGCCGGCGAAGACCCGCCAGTCGCCAGGCAGCAGGTACCGCACCACCCCGGCGGGGGTTGGCACCTCGGGAGTGCTCATGGGCCGGTGCGCGTGGCGGCGCTACGACGCACCGATGCTGTCGACGAAGACCAGCGGACCCACCATGCAGGTGCTGGCGTTGTTGGGTGCGTCGCGCAGCACGGCGTGCACCTTGAGGCCATCGGTGCGGAATCCCGGGGACAGGTTCACCGGCTCGTAGCGCTGGTCCGGCGCCACCTCGATCACCCAGCATCCGCCCTCCAGCGGGAGGAGGCGGACGGTGGCGTCGGTGGTCACGACCTGCCCCGGCGGAATCTCCGGGATCATGGGAGGATCCGAGGGGCCGCCGCCGCAGGCAGCCAGCAGCAGCGACAGGGAGGCAAGGGTTGCGTGGCGCATGGGGCCATCCCGGGTGACGTGAACGGCGACAGGCAGCTTCCTGCACCAAGCTAGCCGTCGTCCCGGCACCGTCCATGCCCCCGCGGGCGCCTGGTGACCGGCGTCACCCGCGGGATCCGGTCCGCTACGCCGTGTGCTTGAGGTAGAGCAGCTCGAACCGCGCCTCGGGGCTCCCGGCCTGCATCACCGACACCAGTTCCCACCCCCCCTTCCCCGCCGCCGCGAGGTAGTCCCAGCACATCGGGCAGGACTCGAGCATGGCCTCGGTGTCGGCACCCCCCAGGGGGATGGTGCCGGTCCACTCGCCGTTCACGAAGGTGATGTGGTTCTGCTGCTGCTGACAGACCTGGTAGGAGTAGCGCGCCACGCATGCCGCCGGGGAGGGGGAGCCGGGATTCTAACCCGCGCGGCGCCGCCCGCCACCGGGCTCAGTTGGGGAAGGCCGACTTGAAAGCGAACCGGGCCCGGAGGCGGCCGTCGTTCCCGGCGCCGTCCCACTGGGCGCCCACCGAGAGCGTGGCCCACAGCCCGCGGGCCACCCGCAGCTCCGAGCCGCCGGAGAGCACCATCGCGGCGTCGGCGTCGCCCCGCTTGGAGAGCTGCAGGTCGAGGTAGACCTTCTGGTGATTGGTGCCGCCGTAGAACCGGGCCACCGCGCTCCCCGCCATCGCGAACTTCCCGCTGGTGGAGTCGCGGTCGGAGGCCATCCGGGCGCCCACCACCAGCTGCCCCCAGGTGCCGATCCCGCCGCCGTAGCTGAGCCACGCGGCGTACTGCCGCGCCTCGAGGTTGTTGCCGGCGGAATCCCCCACGGCCACCACGCCGAGTGCCGCATCGAACACCCGCTTGTTCCAGGCAGTGTCGGCCACGGCCTCGGGGAGCGCCCGGTATTCGGCGGTGAGCCGCTCGAGCTCCGCCAGCTGCCCGGGCGTGTACACCACCGGGGCGTCGACGCCGCCGGCCTCCGCCGCGTCCTCCGCGGCGGCGTCGATGGCGGCCACCTGCTCGATGATCCGCGCCGCGGCGGCGAGGAACGCCGGGTTGGTGCGCAGGTCGGCGCCGTCGATGAAGCTGGTGCGGACCGCCACGGCGAGCGCGGTCTGGGGGCCGTCCTCTTCCCGGCGCCGGGTGGCCACCGAGAGCCGCAGCCGGTAGAGCGCCGGCGAGCGCTGGTAGCGCTGCAGGGTGAGCCGTCGGCCGAAGAACAGCATCCCCGGCGAGACCTCCAGGGCCGCCGCGCGCGGCAGCGAGAGGCCGCCGTCGCCGGTGAAACCGGCCAGCACCACCGCCAGCTCCCGCACGGTGGTGGGGCGCACCAGGTCGCCGGCGTCGCCATCCACCAGCGTGAGGGCCGGGGCATCGGGCACCGCGTAGTCCACCCGGTAGGCCCGGGCCAGGCTGTCGACCTGCGACGGCACCTGTGCCCGGGCGGCGCCCGGGGCCAGGTACGCGAGCGCGAGCAGCGCGCCCGCCAGCCGCACGCGCGGGGCGGGCACGCTCAGGCCCGCCGCAGGCGGGCGCGCAGGTCCACCACCACCGTGGGCTCATCGGTCTGGCTCGCCTCCCGGGCCTCGCCGATCACGGTGGCGCCCTGCTTCACGGTCATGAACACCGCGTACTTCCGGTGCCCCTGGATGAGCCACACCCGCGCGCGGCACTGCAGCAGGTGCTCGGCGTTGGCGTCGGGCGGCGCAAGCAGCGCATAGCGGTCTTCCACCTCGTCCATGAAGGAGCCCCGCGCCTTGCGGACCACCGAGAGGCCGTCCGGCGTCCACAGGCGCAGGGTGTAGGTCCCCATCTGGGCCTCGCCGCAGGTGAGCTCCACGCTCAGGTCGGCCCCAGGCCCGAAGCGGATGAGTTCCTCCGCCGGGGCGGTGAGGCCGGTGCCGGTCATGGGTCCCTCCGGGTTCGGGATGCCCGCGTCGGCTTCCGCAGCTCGGCCAGCCGCGCCTTCACCACCTTCTTGACGAGCGCTGCCGGGACCGGACGCTCCAGCGGGAGCCGCAGCGTGCCCTTGGAGGTCTCATAGCCCCTGATGGCGGCACCGAGCGCGCGCTTCACCGGGGCGGTGACGGGGTAGAGGCTCACGTGCGCCTTCCAGGCGGCATACCAGATCAGGAGCTTCCCCTCCAGCCGGTAGGCGGGGATCCGATAGCTGAACGCATCGGTGGCGCCGGGGGCGGCGGCGCGGATCGCGGCCTGGATGGCCTTGAGCGCCTGGCGCTGGGCGGGCGGCTGCGCGGCGAGGTAGACGCGCACCAATGCCTTTTCGTCCACGTCGGGACGCCGGGTCTTTGCAGCGACAGCCATCGTGGCCTCTGACAGGAAGGGAAGGGGAGGGACCGCCCATGCGGCGCGCCCGCACGCCACGGTGGGATGCGCGCGCGCGGCTGTCAATGGCGTGGGACACCCAGCCGGGGTGTTTGGCGGGCGGGTGTCAGCGGCGCTACGGAAGCACGCTGGCGGGCCGGCTGTAGCGCCCCGTGCCGCGGCGGCGGACCGCATCGTAGTAGTGGTTCTGCCCGTCGTCCTCGTATTCGCCGACCACCGCGAGCCCCTCCGCGTGCAGCAGGTCGCGATACGCCGGCGCGCCGAGGGAGCGCGACGGCTCGCCGGTGACCGCGTCCATCCACGCGCAGGCCGGCGCCGGGGCGGTGAAGAGCAGCCGGCCCTCCGGCCCCAGGGCGGAGGCCATCCGTCGGATCGCGACCCGCTGGGCCTCCTCCGGCAGCAGGAAGACGAGCCCCCAGGCCACGATGCCGTCGAAGGTGCGGTCAAAGAATGCCGTGGTCTCGACCGGCTCGCAGGCCACGGGAATCCGGGGGAAGTTGGCGCGGAACGCCGCCACCATCGCGGACGAGGCATCGAGGGCAAAGACCTGGTGCCCCTCTTCCACCAGCGCGCGGGTGATCGGGACGCCCGAGCCGCAGGCGACGTCGAGCACGGCGGCGTCGCGCGGCAGGTCGCGCGCCCAGGCGCGCACCTCGGCGGCGCCGATGGCCGCGCCGGGGCGGTTCCGCCCGGCGAGGAACGCGGCGGCGTGCCGCTCGTAGCCGCGGGTGGGATCCGGCGGCAGTGTCATCACGGCTCCAGCGACCCGGCGTACGCCGCCACCGCGATCATGTCGGCGAGCGGGCCCGCCGTCCATCCCGCCGCGCGGGGGGGGGGGGGGGGGGGGGGGGGGGGGGGGGGGGCGGGGGGGGGGGGGGGGGGGGGGGGGGGGGGGGGGGCCAGGGCGGCGCGGGCGCCATCCCCCGGAGGGCCGGTCCATGGCAGGTGGTGCAGGCGCTCAAGGCGCTGGCCGCACCGCCCCGCGCCACCGCGGCCCCGCGCGCCACGCTCCCCGGCGGCACGTAGGTCACGTACCCCAGCGTCGGATCGCGCAGCTCATGTCGCTCCCCGTCGTCGGCCATCTCGATCAGCCGCTGGCCCAGCGGCTCAGTGCCCGGGCCCGCCCGGTACAGGCCAACCACCGCGACCGGGCTGGGGATGGTCTCCGCCTCCACCACCCGGTGGCGGCGCGCGAGCGGCAACGCGGCGAAGTACGCCGCGGCCTCCGCCAGCTCCTCGTCACTCACGGCGTCGGCCACGGTCGTCATGAAGGTCGCGGGGAGGTACGGCAGGGGCGCCGCGGTCTGGCGTTCGCGGCGTTGCATCTCGCGCACCTGCGCGATGATGTACGCCGCCGGCAGCCCTGAGAGGCTGGCGTTCTCCGGCCGGCCCCGTCCGTCCGGCAGGTGGCAGAAGCCGCAGGCCATGACCGCCGGCCGCCGCCCCCGCGCGACCACCGTGGGCATCGGCGGGTGACTGTCGGGGAACCAGTCGGGCGGCTGGAACACGTCGACCACCCGCGAGCGCGGGTACTGCATGGCGCTGCCCGGCACCGTGTGGAGGGCCGCCGGGTCGCGCCCCGGCGCCGCGGCGGCCGGCACCATCGGAAATGCCCACGCCGGCACCTCGAAGGCCGGCGCCGCCTGCGCCACCGCCGCGCGCGCCAGGCACGCCGCCAGCACCACGGGGAGCCATCGCCTCGGCCTCATGCGCGGCGCGCCTCCATGGCGGGCGGCCAGCGGATCAGCGCCACGCCGAGCACGATCATCCACAGCGGCAGCAGGTAATTGTTGACCGCGGCCACCGGCGCCACCAGTCCGGTCACGTTGCGGAACATCCCCGTGAATCCAGCCACGGCCGTCACCACGCCCAGCCACCCGAGCCAGCGGCTGCGCCCGGCCGCGCGCCAGGCCAGTGCCGTCAGGAGGAAGAACGCGTTGACCGACAGCTCGCCCAGGAACTCGCCCAGGTAGTTGCCGAGGTAGGTGTTGTAGCCGTCGAAGGTGGCGGCCAGCAGCGGGCGCTGGGTGGCGTCCGCGGTGGCGTGGAGCTCCGCCAGCCGCCACTGCAGCGAGGGCCAGCGCATCAGGCCGAGCATCATGCTGAGGGCGCCGAGGCCGGCGCACTGCAGGGCGAGCAGCATCCCGCCGGGGTGCGTGTCGCGCAGCGCGCGGTAGGCGCCGACGCCCGCGGGCAGCCACAGCAGCGGGAGGAAGGCGTACGCCGCCCAGACGGCGCGGCCCGCCGTGCCGGTGGCGAGCAGCCGCGGCAGCACCGTGTCGGCGGGGCCGTCGAGGATGGCGGGATAGTCGAAGCTGGCGGCGAGGTAGCTGAACACCGCCAGGAAGGCCGCGGCGCCGAGCACCAGGGCCCAGCCGCCGGCGTGGATGCTGTGGCGGGGCATCAGGCGGTGGCCCGTGCGCCGGACGGAGTGGTGAGCAGGTAGGCCGCGAACAGGACGACGAGAATCGCGTCGACGATGACCGCGATGCCCGCGCCATCATGCAGGAACGGCCGCCCGATGGACAGCAGCAGCCCGATGAACACCGTCGTGCTGCCGATGGCCATCAGCAGCGCAACGCGGCGCACCGCGGGCCGGAGGGCGCCGCACACCAGGAACACTCCGACGAACCCGATGAGCGCGCCCCAGTTGCGGACCACGATCTCGGCCACGGGGCCCTCGAGCGTCTCGCCGAAGTTGGCGCGAAGGGCGCCGCGGGAATCGACCGCGGCCTGGAACATCGTGGCGGTGAGCAGCCCCGCCACGATCATGATCCACCTGATGCTGGCGTCGAGCCAGCGCATTGGCGACCTCCTTGAGGGAGAAGGAGCACCTGGGCCGCGCGGCGCGAGGGGCACCGCGGCCGGGCCCCAGGGGGAGGGGCCGGGTGTGAAGATACGCCGATCCGTCAGATCCGCGACCGGAGCACCCGGCCGCAGGGCCACATCCCTGCCCGCTCCAGGGCCCTCCGGGAGGCCGCGTTGCCGGCATCGCAGCGCGCGGCCGGCACGTGGCCCCCTTCACGGCAGATCCGCTTGAGCTCCTGCAGCAGCCAGGTGGCGTAGCCGCGACCGCGGAAGGCGGGATCCACTTCCATGTAGAGGTCACCGTAGGGCGGGTTGTAGTGATAGAAGAGCCCGCCGGTGGCCACGATCCGCCCCTCGCGGTCGAGCCCCCACTCCCCCACCGGCTCGGTGGTGTGGGGAAATGCCCCCGCCCGGTCAGCCTCCGTCAGGCGGCGCAGCGTCACCCCGGGGGCCGGATGGTGCGTGGTGTGCTGGTCGGCGAAGAGGATGGTCGGCGCGGTCCACTCCCGGCCGGCGTCGTAGACTCGCAGGTGGAGGAACGGGTCGTTGGTCTGCGCCTCGATCCAGGCGGGATGGCTCGCGGCGAGCAGCGCCTCGAACAGCCGCCGCCCCTCGCCCCGCGCCTCGGGTACCAGGTAGAACTCCATCAGGGTGTCGTGCGGCTCGCCGGGGCCGCCGCCGGTGGCGCCGTAGCCCGTCACGGCGCCGTCGAGGTGCAGCAGCCAGGGCGTGGTGAAGCCGCGCCCGTGCCAGGCATCCTTGATGATCTGGCACGCGACCTCGCGGCGGTACGCCTCCCGGAGCGGCAGGATGGCGTCGAGGGGCGCCGGGGAGACGGTGATCTCGGGTGCGTACATGCGGTTCCCGGGGTCGAGGGCTTCAGGAAGTCGGCGGCGCACCGAGCGGGAACGTCGCCAGCACCCGCCACGGCCCTCCCGGCTCCTGCTCGATCAGCCGCGCCACGTCGAAGGTGAGACAAAGTCCCTCGGGCAGCGTCTGCGCGATGGCGAGGGTGTCAGCCGGCATCTTGGGATTCCGGGGATGCGCCAGCGTGAGGTGCGGCTCGGCGTGCCGGATCGCGCCGCCGCCGAGCAGCCGCTGCCGGAGCGCGTGGTACGCCGGCTCCCCCGCGATGCACGGGAGCAGGATCCCGTGCCCGTGGAACGTCTCCGGGTGGCCGAACGACAGCGTGAGCGGCGCGATCCCCGGCGCGGCGCATCGCGCGGCCAGCGCCGCGGCATCGAGCCCCGCCAGCTCCACCTCGCGGCAGAGCGTCACGTGCGCCGGGATGAGCCGCGCCTGCACCGGGTCCACCCGCCGCCGCACCGCCTCGAGGATCGTCGCCGCCGCGGGCGGCACGTAGAGGCTCAGCTGGACGCGAGTCGGCGTGGCTTGGGCGGCGGGTGGCATGGCCCCGCCAAGGTACCTCCCGGGCGGGCGCGGACAAGCCCGCGTCAGGCGTCCCGGGAAACCCGCCGCGAGGCCCCGCCGTCCGGTGCGGGCGTTGGCACCGTCCGCGCCGCGCCCTACCTTTTCCAGAGTTGCGCCCGCCCACCCCCGACCGGAATCCGCCACTGAACCGCATCGCCGCGCTGCACCAGACCGACGACTGCGCCGTCCGCCACTTCGACCATCCGCCGGGACAGCCGCACCAGGATCCCGAGCGCGAGGTGGCCGAGGGCTGGGGCATCGCGTTCGTGCGCGCGGGGGCGTTCGGGGTGGAAGTCCATGGGGCACGCGAACGGCTGGTGGCGGGGAGCATCTTCCTGACCCGGCCGGGCCTCGCCTTCCGCTGTGCCCACGACGGCCCCTGCCCCGACGACGTCTGCCTGGCGGTGGGCTTTGCGCCGGAGGCGGTGACGGGGTCGGAAGACGCCTGGACCCGCGCGGGCTGGGCCGCGCGCCGGGTGCCCACCCCGCGCCTGGCCTACGTGCAGCGCCGCCTGGCGGGCGCCGCCAGGGCGCAGGACGCCTTCGAGCTCGAGCGCTGGGCGCTGGCCGGCCTCGCCGCCCTCGCCGCCGATGCGGCCGGTGGTCGTGGGCGCGGGCCCTACGCCCCACGCCGCGCCGACCTGGACGCCGTCACCGCCGCCTGCCACGCCATCGAGGCCGAGCCCGCCGCGCGCCGGAGCATCGCCGACCGGGCCCGCGCGGTGGGGTGCACCGGCCCCGGACTCACCCACGCCTTCCGGCGCTACCTGGGCCTCTCGCCGCACCAGTACGTGGTGCGCTGGCGGCTGGCGGACGCCGCCGCGCGGCTCGACCAGGGTGCCCCGGTGAGCGACAGCTGCTGGCGCTCGGGGTTCGAGAACCTGAGCCACTTCTGCCGCACCTTCCAGCGCGCCTTCGGCACGCGGGCGTCGCAGTGGCGCTCCCTGCCCCTCCCCGAACGGCGACGGAAAGTGCAAGCGCTGCTGCGTGGCCGCCCCTAGCTTCTCCGCTCCCTCAACGGAGGACTTCGATGAAGGTCCCGGCATTCCTGCTCGCCCTCGCCACCACCGCCAGCGCCACCCCGCTCGCCGCCCAGGCGGCGCCGCGGGTGGCCACCACCCTCCCCGCCGCCGAGCTCCGCGCGCTCGAGGCACTCCGCCACGACGTCTGGATCCACTGGTTTGCCGGCGATACCGCCGCGCTCCGCCGGGTGCTCGGCCCCGAGCTGGTGGCCATCAGCCCCGATGGGCCGCACTGGCAGGGACTGGAGCAGACCCTCGCCGGATCGGCCGGGTTCGCGGCCGGCGGCGGGCGGCTGCTGTCCATCCGGTTCGACTCCACCACCGTGCACCGGATGGACAACGTGGTGGTGATGTTCTCGCACTACGCGCTGGAGCTGGGCCAGGACACCACCCGGTTCCAGCAGGCGGGCCGCGCCACCGAGGTGTTCGTGCGGAACGGCGGGCGGTGGGTGCATACCTCGTGGCACCTGGATAACACGGGCGGCGCGCGCTAGCGGCGGCGTGGCCGGCGGGCCGCGCATGCACGGCCCCCTACGGCGCGCGGGGGGGGGGGCGGGGGGGGGGGGGGGGGGGGGGGGGGGGGGGGGGGGGGGGGGGGGGTGGGGGGGGCGGGGGGGGGGGGGGGGCGGGGGGGGGGGGGGGGGGGGGGGGGGGGGGGGGGGCGCCGGGGGGGGGGGGGGGGGGGGGGCGGGGGGGGGGGGGGGGGGGGGGCGGCACCTCCGCGGGGGAGAGGTGCGCGATGAGGACCGGCACGCTGTCCTCGACCCGGTCCCCGCGATCGGAGGTATCGGTCGTCGCGGGAACCTGTGCCGCCAGGCTGCAGGGACCAGTGGCCGCGACGGAGTGCAGCAGCAGCCAGGTCAGGCACGCGGGGAACCGGCACCACGGCACTCGCATCTTGGCCCGCTCCAGGTGGTGGGAAGATCGGGTGAGGTTTCCCTGCCCCGGCGTCGCCTCCAGCGGCGACTGCCCGGGAGGAGCCGGACAGGGGACGGAGCGGAAGATAGGCGACGGGGTTCGCGACAGGGCGGGCGCCCCTCCCCGGCCACCGCCTGACACCTGCCTGACGCCTGCCTGACGCACCCCTCCTAGATATTGCCTCCGGATCGTCCCCCTCCCCTCCCCTCCGGAGTGACCATGCCCCGATCGCGGCGCCGTCGCGTTTTCGTCCACGCCCTGCTGCTCCCCGGGATCCTCCTCCCGGCCTGTCGGGTCGGCCCTGGAGCGGCCGCCGATCCCGCCGCCCGCGTCCTTATCAGCGGACCGATCCTGGGCCCCGATGGCGCCTCCATCTGCACGAGCCATCCCGCAGCCCGGATCCGCGTGCTGGCCACGGACAGCACCGGCCACCCGGTGGAGACGAGCGACAGCCGCTGCCCCACTGACAACTTCTTCCTGGTCGTCCCCCCGGGCACCTACACGCTGCAGGTCAGCGGGCCGCCCGACTCCCTGGCGGCCCAGGCCACCAGCGTAGCCCGGGTGGAGGCGCGGAGGGATGTGGAGGTGGCGGTGCGAGTCGGGGTCGGTGAGTAATTGGGGGGAAGCGGGAAACGGGAAACGGGAAGCGGCGGCGCCGGAGCACGGGCCGGGGTGACGGAAACTCCGCCACGTCACAGCCCGTACCGATCCCGGGCCGGCCAGCGGCCGCAGCCCCTCCACCGTCCCCCTCGAGGCCATCCATGCACCTCCGCCCCGCCCTGCTCGCCGCCGGACTCAGCCTGCTGGCCCTCAGCACCCGCGCCAGCGCCCAGGCCGCGCCTGATACCGCCGGGGTTCGCCTCGCCGTCCTCGATTACGTCGAGGGCTTCTACGAGGGCGATTCCACCCGCTTCCTCCGGAGCGTCCGCCCCGAGGTGGACAAGTTCGGCTTCTGGCACGACAAGGACGGCACCTACAAGGGCGGCCCGTTCACCTGGGAGCAGTTCTTCGGCTTTGCGCGCAACGTCCGCGCGGGCAAGATCAAGACGCCCCCCAACGCCCCCAAGGACGTGACGATTCTCGACGTCCAGGACCAGACCGCCGCCGCCAAGGTCCGGGCCTGGTGGGGCACCGACTACTTCCTGCTGGGGCGGTACGAGGGCCGCTGGATGATCCGCCATGTGTTGTGGCAGGAGCCGGCGGCGAAGTAGCAGGGGAACGGGGAAGAGGGAAGCGGGAAGCGGGAAGAGGGATGAGGGAAGAGGGAAGCGGGAACGGGGGCCGCCCCTACCGCCTTTACCGCCTCTCCCGCCCCCGTTTAACCTTCCCCTTCCCTTAGACAAGGTCTTCGGCCCCGTTGTCTGACGCCTTCTCCCGGCGCGATTTCCTCGGCACCGCCAGCGCCGCCTTGGCCGGCGGCAGCCTCCTCACCCCGGCCGCCACGGCATTCCCCGGCGCCCCGGCCCTGCACCTCCGCGGTCCCACCAAGCTCATGGCCGTCGGCTCGAGCAATGCCAAGCGCGGCATCGCGCTCGCCACCGGCCTGGTGTCGGGGGGGGCGGATACCCTCGACGCCATCGTCGAGGGGGTCAAGATCACCGAGCTCGACCCGAGCGACAATTCGGTCGGCTACGGCGGTCTCCCCAACGAAGAGGGCGTGGTCCAGCTCGACGCCTCCTGCATGCACGGCCCGAGCCGGCGGGCCGGTGCGGTGGCGGCGCTGGAAGGCATCAAGACGCCGAGCGAGGTGGCGCGGCTGGTGCTCAAGTACACCGACCACATCCTGCTGGTGGGTGAGGGCGCCAAGCGCTTTGCGCTGAGCTACGGCTTCAAGGAGGAAGAGCTCCTGACCCAGGAATCCCGGGAGCTGTGGCTGCGCTGGCGGGCCAACCGCGGGGCGGAAGACGACTGGGTGGACGTGCCGCTCAGCGAGCCGGCGATGGCGCGGGTCACCGGCACCTGCAACCTGAACCTGGTCAGCGCCCAGGGCGACATCTCCTCGGTGACCACCACCAGCGGGCTGGCGTGGAAGATCCCGGGCCGCGCCGGCGACTCCCCCATCGTGGGTGCCGGCCAGTACACCGACAACGAGATCGGCGCCGCCGGCTCCACTGGCCTGGGCGAGGCGAACATCATGGCCTGCGGCGGGTTCCTCACCGTGGAGCACATGCGCCAGGGGAAGAAGCCCACCGACGCCGCCCTCGAGACCCTGAAGCGGGTCATCGCGCTGGCGCCGGCGCGCTGGCTGCATCCCAACGGCCGGCCGAAGTTCCAGCTCAACTTCTACGCGCTCAACAAGCGGGGCGTGTCGGGCGCGGCCTCGATCTATCCCAGCAAGTACGCCACCTTCACCGGCACCGAGGCCGTGGAGCTGGATACGGCGTTTCTCTTTGACAAGGCGACGTGATGCGATCCCAGGTCGGTTCGGCCCTGCGGCGGTTGGTTGGTGGCGCGGCACTGCTCACGATCGCCGCCGGCGCCCCGCTCGCGGCGCAGGGGAGCAGCGAGTGGAAAGGCCCGTCGGGACCGTGGAAGGACAGCTTCTATCCCTTCTTCCCCTCGCTCGGCAACAACTTCCCCCTGATCGCCCTGCACTTCGAGGAGCGGCGCCCGGGCGACTACTTCGCCCGCACCCCCTACGCCGGCCTGCTCACGGTGGACGCCGGGCTCGGCTTCACCGGCGCCCGGATGCTGGTGGGCCGGCTCCACGCCCCGCTGCTCAAGAAGGACTGGCGCCTGGCGGTCACCGCCGGCGCCACCCGCGAGTCGCGGCTGGGCTGGTACGGCCTCGGCAACGGCGCCGCGTTCGACGAATCGCTGGTCACCGACCAGCAGCCCCACTGGTACCGCGCCAGCCGCTCCCGCTACTTCGGCGGCGTGGATGTGTCGCGCCACGTCGCGGGGCCGGTGTACCTCTCCCTGAGCGGCGCGGTGGACCGCAGCAACTTCAGCGACCTCAGCAAGCCCTCGCTGTGGCGCACCCAGTTCGGCACCGGGGACCTCACCGACACCGACGTGACCGGCCGCCTGACCCTGGTGGTCGACACCCGCGACAACGAGTTCAACACCGCCCGCGGCGTCTACGCCCAGGGCTCGGTGGGCACCGGCTCCGGCGGCGACGGCTATACCCGCGTCACCGGCGACGTGCGCGGGTACCTGCCGCTCCGGGAGGGGACGGTGGTGGCGGTGCGGGTGGCGGGCTCCAACGTGAGCGCCGACGCCCCGCTCAACGCGCGGCTCGACGTGCCCACCTGGGAGGGCGCCACCGCGGTGTATGGCGGCGCCTACTCCAACCGCGGCCTGGCTTACCAGCGGCTGATCGGTCGCGGGGTGCTGGTGAGCAGCGCCGAGGTCCGCCACGACCTCCTCAACCTGGGCGACCTCGGCGCCTTCACGCTGATCGGCTTCGTGGATGCGGGGCGGGTGTTCGAGGGGCGGGACTTCGCGCTGACCACCAAGGGAATGCAGGTGGGTGGCGGCGGCGGGCTGGCCATCCGGCTGATGCGCTTCACCATCTGGACCTTCAACTTCGCCACCGGCCCCGACGGCTTCCAGTTCACGGCCGGGAGCGGGTGGTCGTTCTGACAGACGAGAGGCCGGAAGCGGAAGACATGGTTCCGCTTCCCGCTTCTCGGCCATCTACACCCCCACCAGTGGCCCCAGCTCCCGCAGCATCGTCTCCCCGCGGTCCTTGGCGTACCAGCTCCGCTTCCCCTTCACGAACTCCTCCTTGGGCATCGCCGGGGGCTTGTGGCCCCGTACCCACTCCTCGAGCGGCGCGGGGTACGGGCCCCAGTGGCCCAGCTCCTGGAGGTCGGCATCGAGCACGATGATCACCGGGATGGAGCGGGTGCCCAGGGTCAGGTAGCGGTTCATCAGTTCGGGGTGGGCGTCGCGGCGGATCACCCGGAGCACCAGGCCAGGCGCCGCCTCGGCCCAGCGCGCCAGCACCGGCAGCGCGCTCGAGGTGTCGGCGCACCAGTCCTCGGCGATGGCCAGGAGGTTGCGCGGCGCGGCGAGCGGCTTCGCCGCCCACGCCGGCGCCCGCGCGGTGCGGTAGAGCCCATCCCACAGCCCGCGATGCTCCGGCGCCGCCGCCTGCACGAACTCGGCGAAGGGCACGCCGAGCTCCCAGTAGTCCCGCATCTGCATGTCCGACCCCCGAGAATGGTGTTCCATACGGGGCGGGAATCTAGCACCAGCCCATAAAGTTCCCATGAACGGCGGGTGCAGGTCGGGGCACTTAGATTGAAACCATGAACAGCACGCCGGGACCCCGCACCGGGGCCGCCACCAGGGCTCGCCTGCTCGAGGCGGGATTCACGCTGTTCACCACCACCGGGTTCCTCCGCACCACCACCCCCGCCCTCGCGGCCCACGCCGGGATCGCCGAGGGGACGATCTACCGTCATTTCAAGAGCAAGGACGCGCTGCTCACGGAGTGCCACCGCCTGACGGCCACCTGGGCCATCGAGGCGCTCAAGGGCACGGAGGGGGAGCGCGGGGCCCGGACTCCCGAGCGGCTCGCGGCGTTCGCGGGGGAGCTGGTGGCCCGTGCCACCGAGCACCCGCCCACCATCCGCGTGCTCTTCGCCGAGGACCACGAACCGTTCCTGGATGAGCCCACCCGCGGGCTGCGCCGGGCCTTCGGCGACGCGCTGGTGCAGCTGATGGCCATGGGGAAGTCGGACGGGCTGGTGAGGTCGGGGCCGGCGGAGGTGTGGGCCGCGGTGTGGCTCGCGGTGATCGAGCTCGGGGTGAGCCGGGTGGCCGCCGGCGACTGGACGCCGGACAGCGGCAACCTGGCCCTCACCGTCCATGCGGCGTGGGACGCTATTGCGGCCCCGGATAGACCGTCAGCGCCGCCGGCGGAGTGATCGTCCGGGTCCAGCGGAGCAGCCGCGCCTTGCCACCCGCGAGCGGCCGCACCACCCAGTCGTCCCCGTCACGATAGGCGACCGAATCCCCGCGCCACCGCGCCGGTGCCACGCCCGAAGGCGCGAGCGGCACCAGGGAATCGCTTGGCAGGCGGATGCAGAGTGCGCCGCCCGGCGCGCTGTCCGCGCAGCCGGTGACCACGCCGAACACCGGCTGCCCCACCCGCACCGCGAACACGGAATCGCCCACCGGCGACGCCTGCCAGGTGCCCGCCGCCGGCGGCGCCGCCACCGCCTGCACGCCGGACGGCGGGCGGGCGTAGAGCGTGGCGCCGTCGTCGCTCCAGGCGAGCGCGGCCGGCGGCCCGCCCAGCTCCCCCTCGATCCGGCGTTCCTTCCCGTTGAGCAGGTTCATCACCACCACGTGCACGCCCACGGTATCGCCGGGGAGGCGGCTGCGGGTGAAGGCCAGCATCACCCCATCGGGGGCGAGGGCCGGGAGCCGCTCATCCACCCGGGAAAACGTGACCTGGTGGATCGCGCCCCCCACGGTCGCGGAGGCGAAGAGGTCGCCCACGCCGTCCTCCCCCGGGGCGCTGAAGACCAGGTACGCCTCCTCACCCACCTTGAGCTTGTTGGAGAGCGGCGAGAGGGTCCCCCGGCAGGCCACCAGGCAGAGCAGCATCCCGGCGAGCGTGGCGCGGCGCATCAGCGGCCCTCCGCCACGGTGGCCTCGAGCAGCCACCAGCCGGCGGGATCCACCTCGACACCCTTGGGCGCGGCGCGCACGTCCTCGATCGTGACCGCCGTCTCCTGCCCGGTCACCTCCACCGGCACGTCCCGCCCATCCACCCGCAGCACCAGTCCGGGCATCCGGAAGGTGCCCCACCCCGCCGGCTGCACCTGGCGGATGGTCACCAGCAGGCGGCGTCCGGCGTGCCGCCAGCGGACGTCGAGCTTCGGGTAACCGGGCTGCAGCAGCGCCTGATGGAAGTACCACTCGAGGTCCCGGCCGGCCGCCTTCGCCATGACCCGGGCGAAGTCACTGCTGAGCGCCGACCCGTCGCGGTAGGTGGCGTACCACTCGCGGATGCCGGCCTGGAACGGGGCGTCGCCGATGAGGCCCCGCAGGGTGTGCAGCACCCACGAGCCCTTGGGGTAGTTGTTGCTGTTGAGCAGCCCCATGAGGTCGGTGGCGGCGGTGTCGAGGATGGGTCGCTCGGTGGCGCGCGAGCCGAACACCGATCGGGCCTGGCGCTGCATCTCGGCCCGGAAGGCGCTGTCGCCGTCGGCCTCCCGGCGCCACAGGGCGGCGAAGTAGGTGGCGAATCCCTCGGAGAGCCAGAGGTGGTGCCAGTCGTCCTCGGTCACCGCGTCGCCGAACCACTGGTGCGCGGTCTCGTGCGCCACGGTCTGCTCGCCCAGGCGGTGGTCCCGGTACGCCTTCCAGTCGTAGAAGATCGCCGTCGGGTTCTCGGCCCCGCCGAAGATCGTCGTGGACTGCACGTGGGCCAGCCGGTCGTACGGGAAGGGCCCGACGTAGCGGGAGAAGAAGTCGAGCATGTGGCCAGCCCGGCGGAACGGCCCCGTCACGGCCCACGCGGAATCCTCCGCGAAGGTCACCACCGCCAGCGGCACGCACCGAGTCTCACACGCGGCGTCTGGGAGGGTGGTGGTGACGAGCGGCCCGGCGCCGAGCACCATGCCGTAGGGCGGGATCGCCTGGCGCTGCCGGAAGTGCCACAGGGCGCGACCGCGGGGCAGCGTGTCGACCTTGCCCGGCACCCCGTTGGCGATCACCCGCACGCCGGGGGGCGCCTCGACGTGGAAGTCCACCGTCGCCTTGTCGCCCGGCTGGTCCTCGAGCGGCAGCCAGCGGTGGGCGCGGTCGGGCCAGTTGTCGGCGAACCAGGTGCGGCCGCGGGCGGAGTCGTCGGTGATGATGAGCCCGTCGCGCACCGGGCCGTGGTAGCGGATGGTGGTGTGAAGGGTGTCGCCGGCGCCCTTCTTGTGCGGGATGTACACCCCGCCGCCCGGGTTGCGCGCGAAGGTGATTCGCGCCATCCGGCTTTCACCTTCACCGTCGGTCAGCACCCGGACCACCCGGAAGGCGCTGTCGAGCTGCACCTCCACCGGCTCCGCGGAGGCCAGCCGCCAGGTGGTGGTCATCACCCCGACGATGTGCCGGCCGGTGTCGCCGAGGACGATGGTAATGTCGTGGTGCAGCGCGTCATGGCGGGACGGGATCGTGTCGGCCCGTGCCGCGAGCGGGGCCTGGAGGGCCAGGAGGAGCGTCAGCATGGGGGGAATGTAGGGGGTTGGGCGGCTCGGCGGTTCGGTGGTTCGGCGGTTCGGTGGTTCGGCGGTTCGGCGGTTCGGCGGTTCGGTAGTTGGCTGTTCCCCTTCCCGTTTCCCTCTTCCCCTTTCCCTTTTTTCCCCAACCTCCTAGACCTCCACGTCCACCGCCAGCCGCGCCTCGCGCACCGGGGCCAGGAACTCACCCACGACCTGCTGGTGGACCGGATGCAGGGTGTAGCGCTCCACGGCGTCCATGTCGTCGAGCAGCACGATGAGCACCCAGGGGTATTCGCCGGCACTCGGTGCCAGGTTCGGTCCCCAGCGCACCTCGCGCACCTCGGGGATCTGCCCCTGCATCCCGCGCAGCGCCGCACCCGCGGCCTCGATGGCGGCGTCGGGCGTGCCCGGCTTGAATCGGAAGCAGACGATGTGGTGGATCATGGACGCCCTACCGCAACGCTTCGGTGTAGAACCCGAGCACATCCGCCCAGGCCGAGTCCACCGCGGGGGTGTCGCTGCCCTTGCGGCCGGGCTTGAGGAAGCCGTGGCCGGTGCCAGGGTAGATCGTGTAGCTGAAGCGGGCCTTGGCCGCGGCGAGCCGGCGCTCCACGTCGGGGAGGGCGGCGTTGATGCGGGCGTCTTCCTCGCCATAGACACCGAGCAGCCGGGCGCGGATGTTCGGCATGAGGGAGGAGTCGGGGGCGCTGCCGTAGCAGATCACCGCGGCCTTGAGCGCCGGGTTGTGGGTGGCGTAGCGGAAGCTCCGGGCGCCGCCCCAGCAGAAGCCGATGGTGCCGATCTGGTCCTTCCGGACGGCCGGCAGGGTGTTGAGGTAGGCGTAGGCGGCGTCGAGGTCCCGGTTGACCGCCTCCGGCTCGAGCAGCGCGGTGAGCTTGCGGCCGCTGTCGGGGGAGGCGGGGGTCACGCCGAAGCGGGGCGAGAGCAGGTCGGGGACGATGGCCACATACCCGGCGCCGGCCAGCCGGTCGGCCACGGTCGGCTCCCACTCGGTGAGGCCGAAGATCTCGTGGATCACGATCACCGCCGGCGCCTTGTCCTTGCGCTCGGGGTAAGCCACGTAGGCGCGGAGCGAATCACCCGAGGGGCTGGCGATCTTCACCCATTCGCCGTGGGTGGTGACCTGGCGGCTCGGCGATTCGGCGGCACGGCGGCCGGCGTTGAGGGCAACGGCTCCGGCCGCGCCGAGGGCGATGCCCAGGGCAGCAATGAGGAGGGTGGGGACGGCTCCGCGGCGCATGAGGTGCTCCCTTGAGGGGCCGACCACGGAGGCACGGAGCACTCCGTGGCTCCGTGGTCGGCGACCGAACCTACTTTCGGAAGAGCTTGGCGAACACTCCGCTGTCCTCCGCACCCTCCAGGGCCTCCGCGAACTGGCCCATGGTGGTGAAGCGGTCGGCGGGATCGAGGGCCATCGCCTTGGTGAGCACCTGCTCCAGGCGGCCGGGGAGGTCGGGCTTCACCTCGCGCAGCATCTTGGGCTTGCCGCGCAGGCGGGCGATCATCATCTCCTGCGCGTTGCGGCCCTGGAAGGGGAGCTGGCCGGTGAACATCTCGAACGCCACGATGGCGAGGGCGTAGATGTCGCTGCGGGCGTCGAGCGGCTTGCCGCGGATCTGCTCGGGACTCATGAATTCCGGCGTCCCCAGCACGATGCCCGTCGCGGTGAGCTTGGCCACCTCGGGTTCCTGGCGGCGTTCCTTGGCCAGGCCGAAGTCCATGACCACCGCGCGCACCCCGCCCGGCCCCTGGTCGTCGGGGACCAGCATGACGTTCTCGGGCTTGAGGTCGCGGTGGATGATCTGCAGGTCGTGGGCGTGCTGCAGCCCGCGGGTCATCTGCACCAGGAGCGGCACGCCGAGGTCGAGGGGGAGCGCGCCCTGCCGCACCTCGCGGTCGGAGAGCAGCTCGCCGGCCAGGTAGGGCATCACCAGGTAGATGAGCCCGTCCTCGGTCTCGCCGAGGCGGAAGATGCGGCAGACGTTGGGGTGGTCGAGGCGCATGGCGAGCCCCGCCTCGCGCCGGAGCCGTTCCACCGAGCTCTTGTCTTCCTTGAGCTTGGGGGTGAGCACCTTGATCGCCACGGTCTCCGCGTTGGAGAGGTCCTTGGCGAGGTAGACGTAGGACATGCCGCCCTCGCCCAGCCGCTTGCCCACTTCGTAGCGCTCGTCGAGCAGGGTGTTGCTGAGGGTGCTTGCCCGGTCCATGCCGGGACCGCGCTTGGCGGCCTGGCGCACCATGGTGCGGAGGCCCGCGCTGGTCTCGGAGGCGGGCTTGCCGCCGGCGACCTCGACCAGCGGGCTGCCGTCCTGGGGACAGAAGCGCGCGGGGTCGGCGTACATCCGGTTGCAGCGGGGACAGCGTCGGCTGCTCAATCGCGGTACCGGTTGCGGCCGTCCTGCTTGGCCTTGTAGAGGTTCTGGTCGGCGAGCTTGAGCAGGGACTCGGAGTCCTGCACCCGGTCGTCCGGGTAGCAGGCGATCCCCACGCTCACCGTCACGTGAATGGCCTGGCCGCCCTCCCCGAAGGGATGGCCGGCCACCTTGCGGATGACGCGCTCGGCGAAGATGCGGGCGCCGCCGGAGACCGTCTCGGGCAGGATCACCACGAACTCCTCGCCGCCGAAGCGGGCCACGATGTCGACGGCGCGCTGCTCCCGGCGGAGGATGCCGCCCAGCTGCCGCAGCACCACGTCGCCCGCCAGGTGGCCGTGGGCGTCGTTGATCTGCTTGAAGTTGTCGACGTCGACCATCAGGCACGCCAGCTGGGTGCCGTAGCGGTTGGCGCGCTCGATCTCCTGCACCAGCTTGTCGGCCAGCGCCCGCCGGTTGAACGTCTCGGTGAGCGGGTCGGTCTCGGCCAGGGTCTTCATGTGCTCGCGGCCGAGCACCGCGCTCTCCAGGTCGTACGCCTTCTCGAGGGCCTGCACCGCCGCGCGGATGACCTGCTCGGCAAAGGTCAGGTCCGACTGGTTGAGCGGGGTGTCCTCGGCGGTGGTCCGCAGGAAGAACACCCCGGCCCGCTGGTCGCGCATCACGAACGGGATGGCGATGGCCGAGCGGGTAGGCACCGCCACCCCGCCGGTCTCCCACGATTCCCGCGCCTCGGCGTAGAGCGGGTCGGTGGCCACGTCGGTGACCAGCACCGTCTGCCGGGCGTCGAGGGCGCGGCGGATCTCGGGGTAGCGCCGGAGCTCGATGGGCAGGTCGCGCAGCATCGGGTTCTCGTACGACGCCACCACCACCGCCGTCTCCTCGCCGGGGTTGGCGAAGACCAGCGAGCACTTGGAGATCTTGAGCCCGCGGGCCACCCGGCGCACCAGGATGTGGTAGATCTCCTCCGGCTTGAGGGAGGCGGTCACCTCCTGGAGGATGTCCACCATCTCGGAGCGGCTGCGGGCCTCCGCGCGGGCCTGGTTGAGCTCGCGGCCCACCCGGAGGTGCGCCTTGACCCGGGCCAGCAGCTCGCGCACCCGGAACGGCTTGGAGATGAAGTCGGCGGCGCCGAGGCCCAGCGCCCGGACCGTGGCCTCCTCGGGCGGCATGGACGAGATCATCAGCACCGGCACGTCGCGCACGCGGGGGTCGGCCTTCACCCGCTCGAGCAGGACCAGCCCGTCGGAGCCCGGCATCATGATGTCGAGCATCAGGAGGTCGTACGGCTCGGCGGCCAGGCGGTCGAGCAGCGACTCGCCGCTGTTCACCACCACGACGTCGTACTCGTGCTCCTTGAGGATCCACGAGAGGGTGCGGGTGAGCGCCTGGTCGTCGTCGGCGACGAGAATCCGGGGCTGGTGGGTCATCCCGCGATCATGCGCGCGAACAGGTCCGGGTCCACGTTGCCTCCGCTCAGCACCGCTACCACCGGGCCCGTGGCCGGCACCCGGCCGGCGAGCCATGCCGCGACGGTCACCGACCCGGAGGGCTCCACCCGGAGCCCCTGCCGCTCGTACAGGTAGCGCACCGCGCGGGCGATCTCCTCGTCCGTGACCGCGATGGCGCGATGCACGTGGGCCTGGATCAGCGCCCAGGGGAGCTGCCCGATGGACCGGGTGAGCAGGCCGTCGGCCACGCTCGCGGTCTCGGTGAGCGTGGCGGGGCGGCCGGCGGCGAGGGCGGCGCCGAGCTTGGGGGCGCCGGCCGGCTCCACGCCGATGATCTCCACCCCCGGGGCCAGCGCCTTGATGGCGGTGGTAATCCCGGAGAGCAGCCCGCCGCCGCCCACCGGCACCAGCACCGTGGCCACGGCGGGGACCTGCTCCAGGATCTCGAGCCCGGCGGTGCCCTGCCCGGCGATCACGTCGGGGTGGTCGAAGGGCGGGATCATGGCGAGCCCGTCGGCGGCGGCGTACTGGTCGGCGCGGGCCTGCTGTTCGGGGGAGCGGGTGCGGCCGGCGAAGACCACCTCGCCGCCGTGGCGCCGGACCCCGGCCACCTTCACCGCCGGCGCCGACTCCGGCATGACCACCACGCTGCGCACCCCGAAGCGCTGCGCCACCCAGGCCACCGCCTGGCCGTGGTTGCCGCTCGAGGAGGTGACCACCCCGGCGGCACGGCGCCCGGGCGCCAGCCGCGCGATGGCGGTGTGCGCGCCGCGCACCTTGAAGGCCCCGATGGGCTGCAGGTGCTCGCACTTGAGGAACAGGGGATGGCCGGCCACCTCGACCATCGGCGTCCGGAGCGCCACCCCGTCGAGGAGGCGCGCAGCCTCCCGGATGTCCTGGAGGGAGACGGTGGGTACGGCGGCCGGCGGAACGGTCACGGCGCTATTCTACCCCCAAGAGTGGTGGACAACAACCGCGCGCCTACTCCTCCGCCTCGGCCGCCGGGGCCTCCTCGGCGCCCTCCTCGTCTTCCTTCACCACCCGGGCCACGTCCACCACCGTGTCGCCCCCGTCGAGGTTCATCACCTTGACGCCCTGGGTGTTGCGGCTGATCACCCGCAGGCCGCCCACCGGCTGCCGGATGATCACCCCGTGCTTGGTGATGAGCATCAGCTCGTCTTCCGGCTGCACCTCGAGCAGCTTGACCAGCGCGCCGGTCTTGTCGGTCTTCTTGAGGGTGATGATCCCCTTGCCGCCGCGCTTCTGCACCCGGTAGTCGGAGAGCTCGGAGCGCTTGCCGAAGCCCTTCTCCGAGACCACGAGCATGGTGGCGTCGCGGCGGATGACCACCATGCCGATGACGGCGTCCTGGCCCTCGAGCTCGATGCCCTTGACCCCGGTGGCCACCCGGCCCATCTCGCGCACGTCGCCGTGGTGGAACCGGATGCTCATGCCGTCGGCGGTGGCCAGCACGATGTCGCTGGCGCCGTCGCAGATCTGCACGTCGATCAGCTCGTCGCCATCCTCGATGTTGATGGCCCGGATGCCGGTGGAGCGGACGTTGCCGTACTCCGCCAGGCTGGTCTTCTTCACCGTGCCATTCTTGGTGGCGAAGATCAGGTGCTGCTCGGCGCTGAACTCGCGCACCGCCACGGTGGCCGCCACGTGCTCGTCGGGCTTGATGCTGATGCAGTTCACCACCGGCTTGCCCCGGCTGGCCCGCCCGCCCTGCGGGATCTCGTGCACCTTGAGCCAGTACACCTGGCCGGTGTTGGTGAAGAACATCAGGTAGTCGTGCGTGCTCGCGATGAAGAGGTGCTCGATCCAGTCCTCTTCCTTGGTGGTGGCCCCCTGCAGCCCCCGCCCGCCGCGCCGCTGCCGGCGGTAGGTGCTCACCGCGATGCGCTTGATGTAGCCGGTGTGGGAGATGGTGATGACCATGTCCTCCTCGGCGATCAGGTCCTCCACCGAGAAGTCGCCCTGGTCGGCCACGATCTCCGTGCGCCGGTCATCGCCGAACTTCTTGACGACCTCGTCCATCTCCTCCTTGAGGATCTCCATCCGCCGGGGCTTGCTGGCCAGGATGCCCTTGAGCTCCTTGATGAGCGCCCGGACCTCCTTGAGCTCGGCCTCCAGCTTCTCGATCTCGAGGCCGGTGAGCTTGGCCAGCCGCATGTTGAGGATGGCGTCGGCCTGCTTCTCGGACAGCCCGAAGCGCTTCCGCAGCCGGGCATCGGCGTCGGGCACGTCCTTGGACTGCTTGATGATCTCGACCACCTCGTCGATGTTGTCGACGGCGATCTTGAGACCCTCGAGGATGTGCTCCCGCGCCTGCGCGGCGTCGAGGTCGAACTGGGTGCGACGGACCACCACCTCGTGGCGGTGGTCGATGAAGCGGGAGAGGATGGTCTTGAGGTCCATCACCTTCGGGGCGCCGTTGTCGAGCGCCAGCATGATCACGCCGAAGGTGGACTGCATCGCGGTGTGCTTGTACAGCTGGTTGAGCACCACGTTGGGGATCGCGTCGCGCTTGAGGTCCACCACGATCCGCATGCCGTCCTTGTCGGACTCGTCGTTGACCCCGCTGATCCCCTCCAGCTTCTTGTCGATCACCAGCTCCGCGATGTTCTTGACCAGGTTCTCCTTGTTCACCTGGTAGGGGATCTCGGTGATGACGATCTGGCTGCGGCCGCTCGACTCCTTCTCCTCGATGCGGGCCCGGGCCCGCATCTGGATCCGGCCCCGGCCCGTCTCGTAGGCTTCCTTGATGCCCTGGCGCCCGTAGATGAAGGCGCCGGTGGGGAAGTCGGGGCCCTTGATGTGCCGGGCCAGGTCCGCGATGGTCAGCTCGGGATTGTCGATCAGCGCCTGCGCCGCCTTGGCCACCTCGCGCAGGTTGTGCGGCGGGATGTTCGTGGCCATGCCCACCGCGATGCCGCTCGAGCCGTTGATCAGCAGGTTCGGCACCTTCGACGGCAGCACCGACGGCTCCTGCAGCCGGTCGTCGAAGTTGGGCTGGAAGTTGACGGTGTTCTTGTCGATGTCCTCCAGCATGGTGACCGCGATGTCGGTCAGCCGCGCCTCGGTGTACCGGTACGCCGCCGCCGGGTCGCCGTCCACCGAGCCGAAGTTCCCCTGCCCATCCACCAGCGGGTAGCGCAGCGAGAAGTCCTGCACCATGCGCACCAGCGCGTCGTACACCGAGCTGTCGCCGTGCGGGTGGTACTTGCCCAGCACGTCGCCCACCACCGTCGCCGACTTCTTGTACGGCCGGCCCGGGATCAGGCCCAGCTCGCTCATGGAGTAGAGGATGCGCCGGTGCACGGGCTTGAGGCCGTCGCGCACGTCGGGCAGCGCGCGCGAGACGATGACGCTCATCGAATAATTGATGAACGACTGCTGCATCTCCTCTTCAATGAGACGCGGCAGGATACGCTCGTGCTGGGAGGGGCCGGTCATGCGGGTCCGTCTTGTCAGGGTGGGTCGGGTCGGCGGGCCGCCGATGAAGGCACAAATATAGCCCGTACCCGGGCCGGGATGCAATCGCCCGCAGCCGCCGCAAATCGCGCCCGGGCAACAACTTAGAGCAGGGGGTCCGCGGCCCGGCGGCTGGGCGGCCCGACCTCGCCCCGACGCCCCGGCAACCCTTTCGGCCCGACCCGCGTCAGAGCATCCGAACCGGCGCCGCCGTGGGCGCCCCCGGAGAACCCGAGTGACCGAACGCGAGATGATCGAGGGGGTGCTGGCCGGCCACCCGGCGGCGGAGCGCGCGCTGTACGACGCGCACGTGGACCGGGTGTGGGGCATGGTCCACCGGATGGCCGGCGACACCGACCGCGCCGCCGACTGGACCCAGGAGACCTTCGTCCGGGTCTTCGCCCGGCTCCGCGACTTCCGCGGCGAGGCCGCCCTCGGCACCTGGATCGGCTCCATCGCGATCTCGGTGGCCCTGACCGGCCTCCGGCAGGTCAAGCGACGGAGCGAGCGGGAGACCCCGCTCGAGGACTATCACCCGGCCCGCGCCGAGCGGCGCGCCGACCCGGACCTGGCCGCCCGCCTCAAGGCGGCCGTCGCCGACCTGGCCGAGCACTACCGGCTGGTGTTCCTGCTGCACGATGTCGAAGGCTATACCCACGAGGAGATCGCCGGGCTCCTCGGCGTGGAGACCGGGACCTCCAAGGCCCGCCTCTCCCGCGCCCGCGCCCGGCTCCGCGAAGCCCTCGCGGCTTTCGCCTGAGGACACCATGAACGACGACGAACGGGATGCCATGATCCGCCGCCTGGCGCAGGACCAGCTCCAGCCCCCCCCGGTCCCCCGGGAAGAGCTGTGGGCGCGGATCCAGGCCGCACGCGAGGGCAAGGCGGTCGGGGCGGTAACGGCGGTACCGGCAGTCGAGCGGCGCTGGGCGCCGCTGGCCTGGCCGGTGGGGATCGCGGCGCTGCTCGCGCTGGCCTTCGGCATCGGACGCCTCACGGCGCCCGAGCCCACCCCGGTGGCGCAGGCACCCGCCACCGAGCCGGGCCGCCGCCCCACGAGCCCCGCCCACCGCCTGGTGGCGGCCGAGTACCTCGGGCGCACCGAGGCGTTCCTCACTGATTTCCGGGTGGCCGCCCGCACGGGGCAGCCCGACCAGGACGTGACGACCGAGGCCCGCCGGCTCCTCGGCACCGCGCGCCTGCTGCTCGATTCTCCGGTGGCCGAAGACGTACGGCTTCGCGCCCTGCTGGAGGATCTCGAACTGGTCCTCGCCGAGATCGCCCAGCTGCAGGGCGAGCGGCCGCGGGACCTCGACCTGATCACCAACGGGCTCGACCAGCGCGGCACGCTGGGTCGGCTGCGGTCCGCGGTTCCGGCCGGCGGCATGCCCGCTCTCACCCAAGGAGTGCTGTGATGCGTACCTGGATGCTGGGCCTCACGGCGGCGCTGGCCGTCAACTCGATCGCGGTGCCCCGGCTGTTCCAGGCGGGGCAGGCCGCCACCACCGTCGCGATCGCGGAGCGGGCCCCCGCCCCGTGGCTGCAGGCCGACCCCGCGGATTCCCTCTACCGGGTGGCGCGCGAGGCGCTCAACCGGAACCAGTACCGCAAGGCGGCCGACACCTTTGCCGAGCTGGGCCGGCGCTATCCCCGCTCGGGCTATGCCGCCGACGCCCTCTACTGGGAGGCGTTCGCCCTCTACCGCCTGGGCGGGGAGAATGACCTGCGCACCGCCCTGGGGCGGCTGGAGACCCAGAAGGCGCGCTTCCCCAAGGCGGGCACCAGCGGCGACGCGGTGACCCTCACCACCCGGATCCAGGGGGAGCTGGCGCGCCGGGGTGACGCCGAAGCGGCGGCCACCGTCACCGCCACCGCGGGGAGCAGCGCCAGCGGCAGCTCGGGCAGCAGCGGACGTGGCGTGGCCACCACCCGCGCCACCGGCCGGAGCACCGGCGGGCGCGCCGGGGGCCGCGACGCCTGCGATGACGACGACGACGTGAAGCTGGCGGCGCTCAACGCCGTGCTCCAGATGGACAGCGAGCGCGCCATGCCGCTGCTCACCCGGGTGCTGGCCCGCCGCGACTCGGGCTCCGTCTGCCTGCGGCGCAAGGCGGTGTTCCTGGTGGCACAGAAGGCGGATGCCGGCGGCGAGGACGTGCTGATCGGCGCGGCGCGGAACGACCCCGATGGCGAGGTCCGCGAGCAGGCGGTGTTCTGGCTGTCGCAGGTGGAAAGCCCCAAGGCGGTGGCGGCGCTCGACTCGATCGTGCAGAAGAGCACCGACGTCGAACTGCAGGAGAAGGCGGTCTTTGCCCTGTCGCAGCAGCGCGGGGCCCAGGCGCGCTCGGCGCTGCGCGCCATCGCCGAGCGGAAGGACATGCCCCGCGGCATCCGCGAGAAGGCCATCTTCTGGCTGGGCCAGTCCGAGAGCGGCGGCGGCGAGTACCTGCGCGGGCTGTACGCGCGGCTCGACGACGACGAGCTCAAGGACAAGGTGATCTTCGGCGTGGCCCAGTCGGGCTCGGCCGAGGACCGGCGCTGGCTGCTCGACGTGGCGAAGGACCCGAAGGGGAACGTGGAGCTGCGCAAGAAGGCGGTGTTCTGGCTGGGCCAGGCGGGCGGCAGCGGCGCCGAGCTGGCCAGCCTCTACGGCTCGCTCACCGAAGCCGAGCTCAAGGAGCAGGTGATCTTCGCGCTCTCCCAGCTCGACGGCCCGGCGGCGGTGGACCAGCTCATGGAGATCGCGCGCAGGGACAAGGACCCCGAGATGCGCAAGAAGGCCATCTTCTGGCTGGGCCAGTCCGACGACCCGCGCGCCTCGCAGTTCATCGAACAGCTGCTCACCGACTAGGAGCCCCCATGCGCGCCATGCTGCTGCTCGGCCTCGCGCTGGGCGGAGTCCCGGGGCTCGCGGCCCAGTCGCTCGCGAGCCGGATCGAGGGAGTCAAGGAAGGCACCGTGCGGATGAGCTACGCCGCGCGGGAGGGGGTCTGCGGCGACGGGGAGCACAACATCACCTCCAGCGCGGGCCGCCGCGGGGAGTGGGTGGGCAGCTGCGCCCACGGGCCGGTGCGGGTGGTGGTGCAGCGGGACGGCGGGCGCACCACCGACATCCGGACCTACGTCGGCGGCGCGTGGCGGGGCACCGCCACCGCCGACCTCGGGACGGTGGGCGCCATCGAGGCCTCGCGCTGGCTGCTGGGGGTGGCGGAACGGGGGGAGCCGGCGGCCGAGGACGCCATCATGCCGGCCACCCTGGCCGACAGCGCGGAGACCTGGCCGGCGCTGCTCCGCATCGCGCGGAACGAGCGCAGTGGGCAGAAGGCGCGGAAGGGCGCGGTCTTCTGGCTGGGGCAGGCGGCCGGGGTCGCGGCCACCCGCGGGCTCGACTCGATCGTGAACGATGCGCGGGGTGACCGCGAGGTGCGGGAGTCGGCGGTGTTCGCGCTGTCGCAGCGCCCGCACGACGAGGGCGTCCCCGCCCTGATCCGGGTGGCCCGCACCAGCCCCGACCCCAAGCTCCGCAAGACCGCCATCTTCTGGCTGGGGCAGAGCGAGGCCCCCGAGGCGCTGGCGCTGTTCGAGGAGTTGCTGACGCGGAACTAGGTGGACGGCTCGGCGGCCCGGTGGCTCGATGACCCGGCCAGGCGCGCGGCACGTTCAGCCGCCGTGTCGCCGCGCCGCCGGGCCGCCAGCCGGTCCAGGGTCACGTAGATCACCGGCGTCACGTACAGCGTCACGAACTGCGAGAAGAGCAGGCCGCCCACCACCGCCAGACCAAGCGGGCGGCGGGACTCGGCGCCGGTGCCGGTGGCAAAGGCGATCGGCAGGGTGCCGAGCAGGGCGGCGAAGGTGGTCATCATGATGGGCCGGAACCGCACCGCGCTGGCCTCGAGGATCGCCGCCTCCGGCGACTTGCCTTCCTTCCGCTCCGCCTCGATGGCGAAATCCAGCATCATGATGGCGTTCTTCTTGACCAGCCCCACCAGCATGATGATCCCCACGAAGGCGTAGACGCTCAGGTCGAGCCCGGCGACGAGCAGGGTGACCAGCGCGCCGAACCCGGCGAAGGGCAGCCCGCTCAGGATGGTGAGCGGGTGCAGGAAGCTCTCGTACAGGATGCCGAGCACGATGTAGATCACCACGATGGCGAGCACCAGCAGCAGCAGCAGCCCCTGCTGCGAGTCCTGGAAGGCCTGCGCCGTGCCGGCAAAGCGGGCGGTGACCGAGCCGGGGAGGATCGGTTCGGCCGCCTTCTCGACGGCGGCGACCGCCTGGCCGATCGAGGTGCCGGGCACCACGTCGAACGAGAGCGTGACCGAGGGGAGCTGTCCCGAGTGGTTCACGGTGAGCGGCCCCACGTCGGGCGTCACCTCGGCCAGGGCGGTGAGCGGCACCAGCGCCCCGTTGGCGGCCCGCAGGCCGAGCAGGCTCAGGGCGCCGAGGTCGCGCTGGTACTCGGGGAGCAGCTCCAGCACCACCCAGTACTGGTTGGTGGCGGTATAGATGGTCGAGACCTGGCGCGCGCCGTAGGCGTCGTAGAGTGCCTGCTCCACCGCCTGCACCGTCAGGCCGTACGCCGCGGTGCGCTCCCGGTCGATCTTCACCCGCACCTGCGGGTTGCGGATGTTGAGGTCGGTGGTGACGTCGTGCAGCTGCGGCAGGGCGCGGAGCGCCCGCTCCAGCTCGCCGGCCGTGCCGTAGAGCTCCGCGATGTCGGGGCCCTGGATGGTGTACTGGTAGAGGCTCTTGGTGCTCCGGCCGCCGATGGAGATGGCCGGCGGGTTCTGGAAGTACACCTTCATGCCCGGCACCGCGCTCATCCGGCCGGAGAGGCTCCGCGCCACCTCGTCGGCGGTCTGGCGCCGCTCCCGCCGCGGCTTGAGGTGGATGAAGAACCGCCCCTGGTTGATATTCGAGGAACGGCCGCCGGACCCGACCGCGGACATGAAGTTCGCCACGTTGCTGTCCGCCCCCACGATGGCCGCCGCCTGCCGCTGCAGCCGCAGCATGGCCTCGAAGCTGGTGCCCTCGGCCGCCTCAGTGGTGCCGCGCAGCTGGGCGGTGTCCTCGCTGGGCAGGAACCCCTTGGGGATGATCACCGCGAGCCAGATGGTGGCCACCAGCACCGCGAACGAGGCCGCCAGCGCCATCCGGCGCCGCGCCATCACCCAGTCGAGGGTGCGGAGGTACCAGCGCAGGGTCGCGGCAAACACCCGCTCGGTGGCGGAGTCGGGCGCGCCGCCGCCGCCGTGGCGCCCCGGCTTGAGGAAGCGACTGCCCAGCATCGGCGTGAGGGTGAGCGAGACGAAGCCCGAGACCAGGATGGCCACCGCGATGGTGACCGCGAACTCGCGGAACAGCCGCCCCACCAGCCCGCCCATGAACACCAGCGGGATGAACACCGCCACCAGCGAGATCGTCATGGAGAGGATGGTGAAGCCGATCTCGCGGGCGCCGTCGAAGGCCGCCTGCCGCGCCGGCTTTCCCATCTCCATGTGGCGGACGATGTTCTCGAGCATCACGATGGCGTCGTCCACCACGAACCCGACCGACAGCGTCAGCGCCATGAGCGACAGGTTGTCGAGGCTGTAGCCCAGCACGTACATCACCGCGAAGGTCCCCACCAGCGACATCGGCAGCGCCAGGCTCGGGATGACCGTGGCGGAGAGGTTGCGCAGGAAGAGGAAGATCGTGAGGATGACGAGGCACAGCGTCAGGTAGAGCGTGAACTTCACCTCGTGCACCGACTCCTGGATGGTCACCGAGCGGTCGTAGAGGGTCTCCACCTTCACGGCGGCGGGGAGCTGGCGCTGGATCTGCGCCATCGCCGCCTTCACCCGGTCGGCGACCGCCACGGTATTGGTGCCGGGCTGCCGCTGGATGGCGAGGACGATGGACCGGGTGCCGTTGAACCAGCCCGCCGCCTTGGTCTCCTGCACGCTGTCGATCACCCGTCCCAGGTCGCCGAGCCGCACCGGCACGCCGTCGCGCCACGCCACGATGAGCGGCCGGAACGCCGCGGCGCTCTCCAGCTGCCCCTCCGCCTCCACCGCGTAGGCCCGGTCGGTGCCCCAGAGGATCCCCGAGGGGAGGTTCACGTTGCCGGTGCTGATGGCGCGGGAGACCTCGTCGAGGCCGATCTTCCGCGCCGCCAGCGCCTGCGGGTCAAGCTGGATGCGCACCGCGTACTTCTGGCTGCCGTACACCTGCACCTGCGCCACCCCCTCCACGGTGGAGAGCCGCTGGCTGATCAGCGTCTGGCCGTACTCGTCGAGGGTGGAGAGCGGAAGGGTGGCGGAGGTCAGCGCGTAGTACAGCACCGGCGACTGCGACGGGTCCACCTTGGAGTAGCTGGGCGGCACCATGTTCTGCGGCAGCTGCCGCAGCGTCTGGGCGATGGCGGCCTGCACGTCGGCGGCCGCGTCGTCGATGTCGCGGTCGAGGGTGAACTGCAGGGTGATCGAGGTGTTGCCCTGGCCGCTGGTGCTGGTGAGCGCGTCGAGGCCGGCGATGGTGGAGAACTGGCGCTCGAGCGGCGTGGCCACCGAGCTCGCCATGGTCTCCGGGCTCGCGCCGGCCAGGTTGGCGCTCACCGAGATGGTCGGGTAGTCAATGGTGGGCAGGTCGCTCACCGGGAGGTTCCGGTAGGCGGTGACCCCGAAGACCAGGATCCCGGCCATGACCAGCGTGGTCATGACCGGCCGGCGGATGAAGAGCTCCGCGATGTTCACGGCGCCAGCACCTTCACCCGCGCCCCATCGGTGACCTTGACCTGCCCGTCGGTCACCACCCTGGCGCCCTCCGCCACGCCCCCGGCGAGCACCGCGAGCGTATCGGTGGTCCGGAGCACGGTCACCGGGGTGAGCTTCACCCGGTTGCTGTCGGTCACCACGAAGACCTGGGTGCCCTGCTGCCCGGTGATGAGCGCGCTCACCGGCGCCACCAGCGCGCCCCGCTCCACGGTCACGGTGAGCACCACCCGCACCAGCGCCCCGGGCCACAACGCACGGCCGGTGTTGGGGAAGCTGGCCTTGAGCAGGATCGTGCCGGTGAGGGAATCCACCGCGTTGTCCACGAACGTGAGCGTGCCCTGTTGCGGCGGGCCGCTGTCGCCCACCGGCGCGGCGGTGACCCGGAGGCCGGCGCCGGCGCGGCGGATGCCGGGGAGCTCGCTCGCCGGCACGCCGAAGCGCACCAGGATCGGCGACATCTGGTTGATCAGCACCAGCGGCTGGCCGGTGCCGGCCCGCACCAGGTTGCCGGCCCGCACCAGCACCGCGCCGGCCAGCCCGGTGATCGGCGCCCGGACACTGGCGCGGTCGAGGTCGAGCCGGGCCCGCGCCACCTGGGCCGAGTCGGCGCGCACGGTCGCCGCGAGCGCGGCGGCGGTGGAACGGGCCTGGTCCACCTGCTGCTGGGTGACGTACTCCTTGCCGGCCAGGTCCTCCATGCGCTGCTGGTCGCGCAGCGCGTTGGCCAGCTGCACCAGGTCGCGGGCCAGCACCGCCTCCTGCTGCGCCAGCTCCGCCGCGTAGGGCCGCGGGTCGATCCGGAACAGCACCTCACCCTGCCGGACCTCATCGCCTTCCTGGAACGCCAGGCGCTCCACGATCCCGTCCACCTGCGCGGCCACGGCCGCGGTCTGGATCGGCTCCACGGTGCCCGTGGCGGGGAGCACCACGGGGACATCCTGCCGGCGCACCACCCCAACGCCCACCGAGGCCGGCGGGGGCGCGGGCGGCGCCGGGTCCTTGCAGGCGGCGAGCGCGAGGAGGAGCAGCGGCAGGAGGCGGCACACCGGGGAACGCGGGATCATGGCAGGCTGTCGGTTGAGGCGGGCGGAGCCTGGAGCCGGAGCGGGCTCCCTCCGCGAAGATCGAGCACGCCGGCGTTCTGGGCCAGCGCCACCAGCGAGGCCTGCCAGCCGAGCCGCGCCTGGATCCGCTGCGCGCGGGCCCCGGCCAGGGCATTCTCGGCGGTAAGCAGCTCGAGCAGCGAGCCCACCCCGGACTGGTAGCGACCGCGCGCCGCGGCCGCCGACTCGGTGGCGCTGGCCAGCAGCTCATCCGCGGTGGCCACCCGCAGCGCCGCGGTCTGCAGCGCGTAGTACGCGCTGAACACCTGGAAGATCACCTGCTGGGCCAGGCCATCGGCGCGGGCCCGCGCGGCGTCGGCGTCGGCGGCGGCCTGCACCCGCTGGTACTCCCACGCAAAGCCGTTGAAGAGCGGGATGCGGAGGCCGAGCTGCAGGGTGTACGACTGGCGGCCGCCGCTCTGCCCCGGCTGCCAGGTCACCCCCGCGTTGCCGCCGCCCACCAGCGAGGGAAGCCGCGCGGCGCCCGCCACCCGCACCCGGGCCCGGGCCTGCTCGTACAGCGCGCGGGAGGCGGCGAGGTCGGGGCGCAGCGCGAGCGCCCGCGCGATCAGCGAATCCACCGCTTCCGCCACCGGCTGCACCGGCCGCTCCACCGCGGCGGTGTCGATGTCGTAGGCGAGGGTGGCGGGATAGCCGGTGGCGGCGGCGAGCGCACCGCGCGTGGTGTAGAGGTTGCCCTCGATGCTCTGGAGGTCGAGCCGGGCCTGGGCCAGCGCCGTGCGGGCCTGCAGCACGTCCGCGATGGTGGCCACCCCGACCCGCCGCCGCTCCTCCGCCGCCGCGAGGTTGGTGGTAGCCTCGCTCACCGTGACCCGCTGGGCGGTCAGCAGCGCCTTGGCCGCGGCATGCTCGAAGAAGGCCCCCGCGGTCCGCGCCACCACCGCCTGCAGGGTGGCGTTGTGGGTCCAGTTCGCCGCCACCAGCCCTTCCCGCGCCGCCGAGATGGCCCCGCCGCGCCCCCCGGCATCCAGCAGCAGCCAGGTGAACGAGACACTGGGCTCGTAGACCGTCTGCTCCACCGCGGAACGTCCCTGGGTGGCCGAGGTCTGCAGCCGGGTGGCGCTGGCCTCTCCACTAATAGTAGGGAACCAGCCGGCGCGGGCCGCCCCGTAGGCCGCCGCGCGGGACCGCGCCGTGGCCCACGCCGCCCGCACCTCCGGATTGCCTTCCAGCGCCAGGGCCACGACGTCTTCCAGCGTCAGCGCCTCCCGCCGGGCCACGAGGTCGGGGGGCAAGGCGAGCTCGGCGGCGGCCAGGCGGGGAGGCGCCTCGCGGCCCGGGACCCAGAGAGTGTCGGGCCGGGCGGCGACCGGACGCGCCCCGCGGGCCCCGGGAAGGGCCGGGGCGCAGGCCGCGATGGCCAGCAACGGGAGGAGGCGCAGGGAGGACAGAGCCTTGAACATACCGCCCAAGTACGGCTGTGCCTGAAGGAATGTTGAATCGCCGGGACCACGCATCGCATTGCATGCGTAGCGTTTCGGGATAGGAGCGAAAATCACTTGGTGTTGTCCCACAACGACTTAGCCACGTGGCGCCGCGGCACCGGCCCTGCCTAATGACATGGCAACGAACCACGGTACGCCACGAACAACATACTCCGGAGGAAACGATGTCCAAGTACTTCACCCGCTCGCTGAGCGGACTCGCCCTGGCGGGCAGCGCGCTGCTCGCCGCCTGCGGCTCCGACGCCACCGGCCCCGGCGCCGGCAACGGCGGCAGCCAGTTCGGCTCCCCCATGAGCGTGAGCCAGTTCGACAGCACCCTCGGCGCCGGCAGCACGCGGATCGAGATCAAGCTCCTCGCCGGTGGGCTCGAGGCGCGCGAGGTTCACGTCGAGGCGGATGACGCGGAAGAGAAGATCGTGAGCCAGGTGACGGCGATCGACACCGTGGCCGGGACGGTGACCCTGGCCCTCGGCGGGATGCAGGTGAGCTACGGCAGCGGCACCCGGTTCCGGACCCCGAGCGACAGCCGCGTGACCCGGGCGGAGTGGGAAGCGGCCATCGGCGGCGCCCTGGGCAGCGGCCAGCAGCCCCCGATCGAGGCCCGCCGCAACCAGCCGGGCCAGCCCCAGGCCCCGACCGATGCATCCTTCACCGCGAACGACCTGCGGCTCGAGGACAAGACCGACGAGCCCAAGATCGAGGTGTACGTGGACGCCGACAACTTCCAGGACGTGGCGTCGCCGCCGCCGCTCGCGATCCTGACCGTCTTCAACCTGCCCATCGAGATCACCAGCGGCACCGAGATCTCGCTCACCACCCCGGGCGGCGGCGTGCCCAGCGGCAGCGTGGAGTTCGAGGGCAGCGTGACCGCGGCCGACGCCGGCGCGGGGACGATCACCCTGGCGGGCGGCACGGTGATCACCGTCGGCAGCATCACCTTCGACCCGCTCGGCGACCTGTTCAGCATGGATGCGGTGGCGAGCGCGGTGGCGGCGGGCCAGGCGGTGCGGGCCGAGGGCACCGGCACCGCGACCGGCGGCAGCGCGATCACGGCGACGACGCTCAAGGTGGAAGTGGATAACTGAGGGCGCGAGGGAGGGTGAATCCCGCACGGCGGGCAACAGCAATGCGGGGTCAGGGCATTCCCTGGCCCCGCGTTGCTGTCCCGGGCGCCCGCCCGCCGCCCGGCCTCAATGCCGGGTGAGCGCGCGCACTTCGAAGCGGGGAACGGGGTCCTCGAATATGGCCACTGCCCTGCCGGCGCTGATTGCGGGGACGAGGGGCAGGCTCGCCCCGAGCGCTCGCGGCTCCCCGGAGCCGGGGTTCAGCAGGAAACTCACGGTCGTTCCGAACTGTGCCTCGTCCTCCAACTGCTGCCAGGTGCGAAAAGTCCATTGCACCAGCAGTCCATGTCCGTCCACGTAGGCGAGCGTCACGAGAGTATGATTGCCCTGGCGGGAGAGCCGAGTGGTCAGCGTCCGGTTCTCCGACACCCACGGGTTGGAACGAAAACCAGAGAACGAGGTCCGCCAGAGCAGTGTACCGTCGGCCCGGAAGGCCCGGACCTCACCATTCCCGATTCTCGGAGCATAGTAGATCAGCCGTCGCTTCTCATCACATGCGATTCGGCCCAGCCCAAATTCCTCGTTCATGTCCGGGCTCGGTGAATGGTAGAACTCACCGAACGACCGCACTCGCCTGCCAGCCCGGTCATAGATGTGGATCAGTGTCTGCCGGGACAACGAAAGCCCTTGCACCACAAGGGTGTCCGCCAGGAAGCACAGGTCCTGGGCGATCAGTTCCAACGTCAGGGTCCGCTCGTACTCGTACTTCCCATTGATGAGGACGAACACCTCGATGCGCCAGTTCGCATCCGCCACATACAGGCGGCCATCCCGATCGACGGTCGCCGAGAGGGGATACCGAAACTCCCCGGGGCCCTGGCCTCTCCGACCCACCACCTGACGTGGCCGCCCTGCGGCATCATACACCCGGAGCGCGGGCGACCGGGGATCCACGATCCCGACGCCACCGTCTGGCAGCAGGACAGCCGTGCGGATCTCTCCGATGGTGTGCTCCGGGGGGTCCGTCTCGGTACCCCATCGTGCCTGGGCTTCCGCGCCGAACCGCAGGGTGCCGGGAGCCCCCTGAGCGTCGATCGGGACAGTGAAGGCGGCCTGTAGCGATCCATCGACCCATCGAGCGTCCGGGTGCTGCAAGGCGGACCCGCTGGCGGGAACCCGACCTCTGTCATCCGGCGCGGGCGCACACGCCAAGATCGTGGTAACGCCGACCAGCCGGAAGAGATGACAAGGCAGGCGTGGATGGACACTGGTCACTACTCAAGCGCCGCGGTTGCTCAACAGGAAGTACTCGAGCAGTAGCCACCGTTCTCGCCGCTATGGTGAGTGCAGATTCTCGTACCGTTCGCCTCGCACGACGTCCCTACACATTTCATGTTCGGGCAACCTCCCTCTGCCTTCACCGGCCTCAATGCCGGGTCAGCGCGCGCACTTCGAAGCGGGGCGCAGGGTCCTCGAAGACGGCCAGGACGGTGGTGTCTGACGCCGCGAGGATCGGCGGAAGATCGGCATCCGGGCCCAGGGGGTGCCCAGTAAGCGGGTCGAGCACGAAACTAAGGATCTTCCCATAGGAGGCCCGCGCGGTGAGTTCCTCCGGCTGGCGAAAGGTCCATTGCACCAGGAAACCACGGCCGGGAATCATTGTCAGGCTGTAGAGACTGTGAACTCCATTGGCCGACTTGATGACCCGATATCCCCGGGCGTGTCCTCGATCCGGTTCGCCTTCGCGCCCGAAAAGGTGGTTCGCCACAGCAACGCGCCGTCCGGGCGATAGCCCCGGACCTCCGCTAGCGGCCCTCTCGTCGCGAGCGCGATGACCGCGTGGGCACCGTCACAGGCGACCTGCCCCAGCGACATCTCTTCATTCACCATTTCGTTCGGAGAGCGGTACACCATACCAAAGGCGCCGATGCCGCCGCCGTCGATCGCGTACAGATGAAGGACGGGTCCGCTGCGCCGCGACCCGGTCGTCACGATCGTGTCGCCGAGCAGGCAGAAGTCCTGCGCGGGCACGTCGAGGCTCAACGCCCCCTGATACTCGAAGCCTCGCCTGGCAGGTTGCAGGACCTGCAGCCGGACTCCCTCGGCAACCACCAGGCTGCCCTGCGCCATCAGCGCCGCCGCCCGCGGCTGCTCGAACTCCCCGGGTCCCCGCCCCGGTCGCCCGATCGAGGCGCCACGCTCTCCACCTGCCTCAAAGACGTGAAGCATCTCCAAGGCATCATCCACCAGAAGGACCCGCCCTCCCGGCAGGAACAGCCCGTCTCCGATTCGCCCGACGGCGTCGTCCGATCCGCCAGGCGCGACGCCACTGTGGGCGACGACCGGTCCCACTTCAAGCCCGGAAGTGGACGGTGCCGCATCGAGTGCGATCTCGAACGATGGCGGAATGGTCTGGTCGATGTAGGCCGGGTCGGGGTGGCTGCCGGCGCTGGAGGCTCCGCCCTCTCGTCCCGTCCCCGTGCATGCCAGGAGGAGGGCAAGCAGCAACACACAGGGCCTGCGAGGTGACAATCCAGCGTGCCTCACCGCGCTCGACTCCAGTGGATCGGCCAGACTCCCAGCCACTTCGGACCACAAGCGTTGGCGACCCACTGATTGTGTGCCCGCATGACAACGCCCGCGGGTCAACAGAAAGTGTTGTAACACCCTTGCTCCCCGCCGGTGTGGGTGCAGAACCGGCCGCTGCCCGCCTGATGATAGCAGTATCCACTGATGACATTGCAGCGGTTGTCCGGACAGGCCTCCTCCGCGGCCACGGGCCTGGCGGCAAGCGCCAGTCCAAGCGCGGTGCCGACGATGATAGAGCAGAGGACCAAAAGCGCGGGTCGCAGCGTCGTCCGAGCCGTCATACCCCCTCCTGGGCTAAGGTGATTCCGTCCTCGAACCTCCGGTGCTTGCCGGAGGCACCTCGTGTGGCGTCGGCATTCCCTCATCCACCCAGGCCTCGATCTCTGCCACGCCGATCAGGCGCCTGATCACTCGCTGTCGGGACACCACCGCAACCTGCAGCGCGGTATCACTGCGGGCATCGGAGACCCAGCGCTCCAGGAGAATGAGTTGCGGCGTGCTTTCTCGCCCTCCCGCGCTATCCGCCCCGATGCCGGCGATTCCGAGGCTCTGCCAACCTCCTCCGCTCGCCACCTCGAGGAACATCGGGCCCACCTGCCTGAGGTGGCGGAGGCCTTGCTCGGGGATCGGATCGACGGCGATGCCCGCCATTCTGAATCCCACGCTGCTCGATTCAGCCACGGCACTGACATGTGCTTGGATGCGCTGGAGCAGAACGGGCATGCGGGGGTCACGGCACCAGGCGCAGCGCGAATCGCCGACATAGACCAGAAGAAGGCTACGGCCCACAGTCACACCGCGCTCAACCGCCCGCCTCATGGTGGTGGCACGCCGCGACCGCGCAGTACTCCCAACCTTGAAGGCGACGACGAACGAGGCCAAAGCAAGCGCGCACAGGCCCGCATGGAAGAATCTTCGTGTCGACATTGCTACCTGGTCCCGCATAGAGAGCAGGCCAAACGCCTCGTCTCGGCGGGAGAGGCGCGGCCTGGTTGCCTCCGCCACCATACCCCCCAGATCGCGCATGTCAAGACTCGCGCAACGCAGGGGCAACACGTGCCGCACAAGTCTCGCAGCACGCGGGGGCGGGAAGTGCCGCACCGGTCGACCCGAGTTCATGAACCGGCGTTCGGCCGCAGGAACTGAAGGGCCGCTTCCCGCGGGTGCGGGAACACCGCCTTACCGCCCGATCGCCTTTCCCCGCCGCACCAGCATCGGCGGCAGGAGCAGCATGGCGCCGAGGGTGCCGGCCACGGTGCCGCCGGCGGTGGCCAGCGCGATGGCGCCGAAGAGGTCATCGGCGCCGGTACCCACGGCGAGCGGGATGAGGCTGGCGAGGGTGGTGAGGGTCACCAGCATGATCATCCCGGCGCGGTCGCGGCAGGCGGCGAGGATGATGTCGGCGCGTACGGCCGTGCGCGCCGACGGCGTCCCCGCCTGCCGCGATCGCTGCAGGACGCCATCCACGAGCAGGATGGCCTGGTTCACCGCCAGGCCGATCACCAGGATCACCCCCACGGCCGCCTCGCGGGTGAAGGCCGCGCCGGTCACCCAGAAGGCCACCACCACCCCCGCCAGCGCGATCGGCAGGCTCAGGAACACCATCGCCGCGCCCCACGCCGAGTCGAACACCATGGCCACGCTCAGCACCACCAGCGCCAGGCCCACACCGAAGACCAGCCACAGCCCGCGCTGGCTCTGGTCGTCCACCCAGCCGAAGTACTCGTCGCTCACCGTGTAGCCGGCGGGGACCGCAATCGAGCGCATGAAGGCCTCGTGGGTCCGGTTGGCGAGCTTGGCCGGGCCGCGGAAGTCGTAGCTCAGGATGCGGACGTACTGCTGGTCCTCGCGGCTGATGCGCGCCAGCGCCTCGCGCTCGGAAAGGGTGGCCACGTCGCCCACGCGGACCGGCGCGCCGGCGGCGTTGGGGAGCATGGCCTCGCGCAGCTGGTCGAGGCTCCGCTCGCGGCTGCCGGCGGTCTTGAGCGACAGCCAGAGGTCCTCGTCGCCGAGCAGCAGGCGCTGCCGGCCCACGGCACCGCCCACCTCGCGGCCCACCGCGCCGGCAAAGTCCTGGCTGGTGAGGCCGAAGCCGGCCAGGCGGTCGCGGTCGGGCGCCAGGGTGATGTCGCGGGCGCGCTCGCCACCGGACCAGAACCCGGCGGCGTTGATGTCCACGGCGCGGACCCGCGGCACCCGCTCCAGGCGGGCCTTGAGGTCGAGCGCCAGCCGCTCCACCCCGCCGAAGGAGTAGCCCAGGATCTTCACCCGGAAGGTCTGGGCCGACCCGAAGGTGCCCCCGCTGGCAAAGCCGGGACCCAGCCCCTGCACGCTCACCGCGGCGCCGCCGATGAAGGCGGCCCGCTCAGTGAACTCGTCCTGCATGGCGTAGGGCAGCGCGGTACGCGCCGCGTCGTCGTCGAAGACCACCCGCACCATGCCGCCGTCGGGGGCGCCCTGCGCCTCCACCCGTTCCACGCCCGGGCGGCCGGCGGCGATCCGCTCGAACTCGCGCAGCGCCTGGTCCACCATCGAGGGATCGGAGCCGCTCGGGAAGTCCACCCGCGCCGCGAGGCTGGTACGCTGGCCCCACCACCCGCTGAAGCTGGAGCGCGGCACCTTCACCGCGAACACCCAGCCGAGCCCGCCCAGCAGCGCCACCGTGAGGCTGATGCTCACCCAGCGCCACCGCAGCAGGCCGAGCACCATCCGGCGGTACAGCCGCTCCGACCGCCGCCAGCGGACGGCGTGCATGCCGTGCCCCGCCGCGATGGCCGGCAGCATGACCACCGACGTGAGCACCGACCACCCGAGCCCGAGGGCAAAGGACACCGCGAAGGGCGTGAAGGCGGCGCGCGCATCGCCCTGCAGGTAGAGGAAAGGAATCAGCACCACGGCGGTGGTGAGGGGTGGAGCCGAGCACCGCCGGGACGATCCGCCGCCCCGCGTCGGCGCGGGCGGCGGCGGTATCTGCGACGCCCCCGGAAGCGATCGACCACCACCACCGCGTTCTGGACCAGGATGCCGAGGCCCATGCCCAGGCCGGCGAGGGTGAGGAGGTTGGCGGGGATGTCGAGGAGGTAGAGCGAGAGCGTGGTGCCGGCGATGGCCACCGCGGCGCTGGCCATGACGTAGGCCACGGCGCGCGGCGCCTGCATGGTGAGCAGCAGCACCCCGAGCACCGCGACGAAGGCGACCAGCCCGCGGCGCACCAGGTCGGTGAGCTCCTCGCCCAGCCGCAGGCTCTCGTCGGCGAGCACCTGGAATCGCACCCCGGCGGCAGCCGGCTCCCAGCTCCGCCAGCGTGGCGCGGACCCGAGCGGCGGTGCGGATGGCGTCCGCCCCGGGCAGCCGCGCGATGCGAAGCAGGACGCCCGGCTCGCCGTTGACCCGATAGAGCCGGCCCTGGTTGTCCTCCTCGCGGCGGAGGGTGGCCAGTTCCTCCAGCCGGTAGAGGCGCCCGCCGGGCCCCGGATGGGGAGCGCCGCGAGGCTCGCGAGGCCGGCGGGGTGTCGCGCAGCACCACCCGGCGCTCGCTGGCGCCCGCCAGCTGCACGCCCAGCGCCTGGACCACCCGGGCGCCGTTGAGGGCGGCGAGCAGGTCGGCGGGGAGACGCCGAGCTGGCGCAGGCGCTCGGGCTGGTACGCCACCGCCACCCCACCAGCGCGCCGCCCAACGCGTCCACCCCGGCCACGCCCTCGACGGCGGCGAGCCGGGGCGACACCTGCCGGTCCACCAGCTCCTGCATGGTGCCGGCGGTGTAGGGCCCGTAGACCGAATAGGAGAGGAGCGGCTCCTCGTCGAGCCCTCGGGGACGTAGTTGCTCACCGCGAGGTCGGCGGCGCCGGGGGAACTCGGCCCGGAGCAGCTCCAGTCGCTCCAGGACCCCGAGCCGCGCCAGCTGCACGTTGGCGGTGGGCTCGAGCTCCACGTCGAGCCGGGCATAGCCCTCGCCCGATTCACTCTCGACACGCTGCACCCCGCGCACCGACTGCACCGCGGCCTCGATGGGGCTGCCGAGGTGGGCTTCGACCAGCTCGGCCGAGGCGCCGGGCCACTCCATCGAGACGGTGAGCCGCGGCAGCTCGACGGTGGGCCGGGTGGCGAAGGGCAGCCGGGTGAAGCGACCCAGCCCGCGAGCAGCAGCGCGCCGCAGGTGGCCCAGATGACGGCCGGGCGGGAGGCGGCCCAGTGGATCACAGCGACGGCTCAGCGGCTCGGCGGCTCGGCGGCTCGGCCGCGGGGGCAACGACCCGCTGCTCCACCACCGCGTAGGCGGTCGGCAGCAGGAAGAAGGTCACCGCCAGCGCCGTCACCGACCCGCCGATGACCCCGGCCGCGAGCGGCTGGTACAGCTCCCCACCGCTGCCCCAGCCGAACACCAGGGGCAGCACGCCGGTGATGGTGGTGATCGAGGTCATCGCGATGGCCCGGAGCCGCTGGCGGCCGCCCAGCAGCACCGCCTCGCGGACCAGGTGGCCGGCGGCCCGGAAGCGGCGGATGGCGTCGAGCTTGACCACGGCTTCGTTGTCGGCCAGCCCGATCATCACCACCATGCCGATCAGCGCCACCGCGTTGAGGCTCTGCCCCGTCAGCCAGAGGACCACGATGCCGCCCGCCCCGGCCAGCGGCACCGTCAACATCACCAGCAACGGCGTGGTGAACGAGGCGAACTCGCCGGCCAGCACCAGGAAGACCAGGGCCACCGAGAGCACCGCCACCAAGGTCAGCTCCCGGGTGGTCCGCTCCTGCTCGGCCTCGGCGCCGCCGATCGTCACCTGACCCCGGCCGGGGCCGAAGGCCGCCCAGCGCCGCTCGATCCGGCCACCGCCCGCGCGGTGCCGCCCCGCTCCGCCGCCCCTTCCACCACGTGCACCGGCCGCTGATTGATCCGCACCACCTCGACCGGGGCCCGGAGTCCTCGCGACCGCACCAGCTGGCTCACGGGGACGCCATTGATCGTGGTGGCGAGGGCCGTGGCGAGGTCCTCGCTGTCGTTGCCGGTGTAGCGGACCTTGATCGGGGTCCGGCGATCCGTTTCCCGGAAGTCGCCCGAGGCCACGCCGCCGAGTCCGCCGGCCAGCGCGTTGGCCACCTGGTCCGAGGTGATGCCGAGCCGCGCCAGCTGGGCCCGATCGAGGGTGACCTCGACCGTGGGCTGGGTGCTGGCGTACGCGTCGCGCACACTGGCCCGCCGGCACCGGCATCAGGATCTGGGCCAGCGGAGGCCCCGCCGGCCTCGGCCCCGGCCACCAGCTCCTCGTCGGTGGCACCCCATCCGGCCGTAGATCCCCGCCGCGCCAACGCCTGGCGGGGCCTCCACCCGGCCGGCCTGGCGGGCGGTCTCCTCGATGGCGGTGCCCTCCGGCAGCTTGAGGTACGCCACCGCGACGCCCTCGTCCACCCGAGGGAGGATCTCCCGCGGCAGCCGCAGCGTCACGCACACCGCCAACCCGGTGAACGCCAGCGCCACGGCGAACACCGCGCCCGGCCGGGCCAGCGACCACCGCATCCCGGGCTCGTACCAGCCCTCGAGGCGGTGACCCATGCGTGCAGCCGGCTCCCGCCGCTCGAGGCTCGGCTGGCGCCGGTGGCCGCCCGCCGAGCCGGCCCCAGCATCATCACCGGCATCAAGGTCAGGGCCAGGATCAGCGACGCGCCCACCGACATCACCACGCTGAGCGACAGATCCCGGAACAGCGCCGCGGCCAGGCCCCGGACGAACACGATCGGGCCGAACACCAGCACCGTGGTGAGGGTGCCGGCGGTGAGCGGGCCCGCCTCCTCGGCGGCCCGCGCCGCCCTCACCGGACCCAGCCCCGCGTCCCGAGGCCGGCCGCTGGCCTCCGCCACCACGATCGCGTTGTCCGACCAGGAGGCCCACGCCGAGCGCCAGACCGCCGGGGGACAGGATGTTGATGGTGACGCCCATCAGCTGGAGCAGGGTCAGCGCCACCAGCACCGACAGCGGCACCATCAGGCCGATGGCCAGGGCGCTCCTCCAGTCCCCGAGGAAGAACAGGATCACCAGGAGCGAGAGGCCGCCGCCGATGACGATTTCCTGGATCAGGTTGCGAGCGCGTCGGTGACGAACCGGGCCTGGGCCGCCACCACCTTGATCCGGACGCCGGGAAACTCCTTCACCAGGTCGTCGATCGAGCGGCTTAGATCTCCCGGGTGACCGCGACGGTGTTGGCGCCGGCGTCCTTATATATGACGAGGCCCACGGCGCCCTGGGCGTCGAGGGTCGTCAGGGTGGTCGGGTCCGCCAGGCCGACGCTCACCGAGCCGATGTCGGCCAGGGTGATCCCGCTCTTGGCGGGCCCGACCGGCGTCCGGCCGATCTCGTCGACCGACTGGAACTCGGTCAGGGCCCGGAGCGAGAACCGGAACTGGCCTCGGCGGATCGAGCCGCCCGCGGCGGCCGCGTTGGCCGACTTGACCGCGGTGGCCACGTCGTCCGGGGTCAGGCCCTGCCGCCGGGTCCGCTCGGGATCGATCTCGACCTGGATCTCGTCTCCGGCCTCGCCCTGACCGCCACGCTCGACACCCCGCCCAGCTGCTCGAGCCGCCGGGCATGGACGCCCTTGGCGATCCGGGCAATGCTCCGGAGGTCGCCGCCGCTGGTCAGGCCGAGCACGGCAATGGGGCGTTCGCCGGGGTCGCTGGTGAGCAGGGTGGGGCGGTCGGCCCGTTCGGGGAGCGGCGCGGGCGTTGTCGAGCCGCTCCCGGACCTGCAGCACCGTCGCCGCCATGTCGGTGCCCCAGGAGAATTTGAGCGTGGTGGTGACTTCGCCGTTCCGGCTCACCGACTTGACGTCGACCAGCCCGGGCGTGGCGGACACCGCCTCCTCGATCGGCTCGGCAATGAACCGGCTCACCTCTTCGGCGGCGGCACCCGAGTAGGCGGTCCGGATCGTGAGCACCGGCAGCTGCACGTCCGGCAGCAGCGAAACCGGCAGCTTGGCCAGCGACACCGACCCGAGCAAACAGAGGGCCAGGGTGGCGGCAATGGTGGTGACGGGCTTCTTGAGCGCCGCGGTGGCGAGCGACATGCGCCGATCCTTACTGGTTGCCGCGCTCTTGCTTGGCCACCAGCTTGACCGGCGCGTCGTGCGTCAGGGTCAGGTGGCCTTCGACCAGCACGGTGTCGCCCGCGGCCACCGGGATCTGGCCCGACGCGCTGTCGGCCAGGACTTCGGTTTCGAAGCCGTTGGTCCGGCCCGGGAAGATGTAGACCCACTGGGCCCGGCCGCCCTTGACCACGAACACCAGCGGGCGGCCGTCCCGTTCGATGACCGCGGCGGCGGGGACCACGATCCGGTTCGGGAGCCGGGTGGCTTCGAGCCGGACGTCGGCGTACATCCCGGGTTTGAGACCCGCCCGGCCGTGCGGAGCCTAGCGGTCCCCCCCCCCGCCGACGCTCACCACCACGCGGCCCGCGCAGGCCGCGGTATCGACCAGGGGGAGCACCGCGGTGATCCCGAGTCACGCCTTACCGGTGCCGGCGCCCGGGGCCGGAACCGCGCCTCGCCGCCCACCGTCACGTAGGGGAGGTCTGCTCCCGCTACCTGCGCCTCAAGGCGGAGGTGCGTCATATCCACCACGGTGGCGAGGTCCCGGCCGGGCGGACACCCGCGAGCCGGCGGCCGCCCCGAGCCGGTCCACGACGCCATCGAACGGCGCGGTGATGGTGGCGCGCTCGCGGTCGAGGCAGGCGCGTTCAGGCACACCTCGGCGCCAGGACGCCGGAAAGAATCACGGCGTTGCTCGTTGGCGTTCGGCGTCCTGCGCGTTGGTGAGGAGGATCGAGTCGGTGGCGAGGTTGGCCTGCAGCCGGATGCGGGCCTCGTCGAGCGCGGTCTCGGCCTCGCGCACCGCGAATCGAAGGGGGCGCCAGATCGAGCCGCACCAGCGGCTGCCCCTTCCGCACGGTGGCGCCCGGGCGCCACCAGCACCTCGTCCACCGTGCCGTTGGTTTCCACCTTGAGCTGCGCCACCGCCTCGGATCGCACCTGCCCCGTCGGTGGCGATGGTGAGACCAGGTCGCCCTTGCGGACCGGCGCGCCGGTCACGGGAGCAGGCGAGCCGCCGGCGCCCGGCGGCGGCACTATCGACGCCACCGGGGGCCGAGATCCGCCGCCGAACGCCGCGTCCTTCCTTGCGGGCGGGAGGAGGAGCAACAGGGTCGCGAGGGCAGCCGGGCGCAGCCTGACACGCGGCGTGGCGGGCCGAGGCAGGAGGTCGGTCATCGGGCGTCTCGATCGCTGGGACACGGTGCCCCTGGGGATGCGCTGGGGGGCCTCGGTCGCGGGGACAGGCGAGGTCCTGGGAGCCGGGGCCACCTGCAATCTGGGGTATTGGCAGGTGGGGACCAACGCGGGGCCGCGATGGAGTCTCGCGAAGCGCGGAGGATGCGCCGGAAGACCCCATCAACTGGACTACGCTGAGCGCGGGGATGTCAAGCCATTACCAGCAGGATGTTGACGAGGTTTTCCTGCCAGGAGCAGGGCACTATGGATGCGACGGTAGCACCGAACCCAGCCCCGGGCGCGATCGCGATGATCGACGGGAAATGAGCATGCACCGATGAGGGCTGGGGCAATGGCGGCGGTAGAGGGGAAGAAGAGAGCCCCCATGCGACAAGACTGCAGCCGATGTACAGCGCCCTGATTGCCATTCGTCGGTGGAAGGTGCGGGTGCGTGGCGGTGCTCATGGCGGCCTCGGGACGCAGGACACCCCCTACGACGAAGAGACGACCGGCGTTTCAGTGGGATGCGGACTCAAGACATAAGAATAGCTGCCCGCACAGGGCAATCAGGCAGCGAATTATCGCGGACCGGTGCTCGAAGCCCACGCACGGCCCCCGACCTATAAGCCTGACGACACTCGCCATGGCGCGCCCGGTGGCCTCACTACCCCGCGTCTTCGATGGCTCCCATCATGCGGCTGGCGTACGGAACTGAGTGGACTTGCTGTCTCCGATCTGGACCGGCGCAGGGCGGTGACGCTGGGGCTTGCATGCGTCAGGAAGGGTGGTCTGGGAGCGAAAGCGACCCACCCAAGCTACACGGCATGAGGCAGCTATGGTTGGTCAACGACGGACTCCATCGCCCATGTGTCAGGTTGGCGCCTTGCCCACCTTATGCAACACGATGTGCAGTACGTCCCCTGCGTCTTCATAGGAGCCGAGCAGATAGTCTCCGCCGATTTCGAACGCTTTCACGTCCCCCTCGATGGACCGGGTCGGCGGCGGAGCACCGTCGGGGCGCGACACCCTCCGGGCGGGTAACTCCCTCTCCCGGCAGAGAGGTAAGCGCCACAGCGCCCCCTTGGCCATCCGCAAACAGCTCGAAGTAGGGTGTACTTCCGGCATCAGGATCCTCAGCATGAACGCCTTGTAGGCGTCCCATTCAGTCGATATCAGGTTGCCGACCATCTGCTCGATCGCCGACGCATGGAACGCGAGGTGGTCCTTCGTCGGGACTTCCAATGAGGGAGCAAACCGATTAGACCTCCGGCGGGCGCGCGTACACGTGTGGACGAAGGCCGAGTCCCGCGTACCAAAGGAACTTTAGCCGTCTCGGACACCGCCACCCTCGTACGCTTGCCCATCAGGCGGTTCTCGTATGGCACATCACCGAAGCGTGCCGAGCAGGTCCCCTGCGCATTCACGAGCAGCAGAGGCGCGCGATAGCGAGGAGCCTTGCCGCTCAGGTCCGGCATACGAACATCCTTGGGCTGCGCCAGTCACTGCCACGGGCGGCGGCCCACGCGGCGAGAGCACTCCACAAAGAAAGCGGGATTGCGAGGCAACCTGAAATCACGGGCGTGCTTTCCTCGCTTGCTGACCACCGACACGCGTGCTGCGGTCCACACAAACAACGAGTCTCGGCCACACTGCCGGGCCAGGGGAACGCTCTGAAGCTCGCCCGGACCCGATCCTTCCCGCCCCGCCGAACGCACGAGGCGTCCCTCTTGGCTGAACACCCGGATCGAGAGGCTGCTCCCATCCGCTATGGTATTGTGCCGTCTGAGGCAGGCACACCGCCGATCAGACTGCCTCGAAGGGCGGGCTTCCGAGAAGGCTTACGCCTCGATGTCGAGCGCCTTTGTCAGCGGCCCGTGACCGGCCTCGCTTCCCTCGGCTCGCGCTGCGTCACCGGCGTCACCGCAAGCCAACAGCACGGCAAGGCCCATCATCCACTTTTGGCCACGCCGGGTGTCGGGCGATGGCGTTTAGACCCATTTCTGCGGCTCCGGAAGTTGAAAGGTACTGCGCATTGGGTTGTCTAAAGGGGCGCCCGTAGCGTACGGGACCACAGGCCACCTGCGCTACCTCGAAGACCGTGCAGCGACCGCCTCCCGGACATGTTGCTGGACGAGCGC
>JADJOM010000002.1:600000-753146 GCA_016713785.1 Gemmatimonadota bacterium
ATCTACTACACCGTGCGCGAGCTCACCAACCACGCCCCCGAGCTGTTCGCGCTGCGCTCGCTGGGTGACGAGGTGCTGTCGCGCGGGCCGGGGGGCGGGTACTCCTGGCTGCAGGAGCACCTGGGCGACGACTACATCGCGGCGTGGCACGTGCCGGAGAACAGGGACGCCGCCGTGGTGAACAGCGGGGTGTCGCGCTGGCACAACTTCTACATCGAGGGGCTGGCGTGGCTGGTGCGGCACGAGCGGATCGACGGGCTGTACCTCGATGACGTGGCCTTCGACCGCCTGACGATGAAGCGGGTGCGCAAGGTGCTCGACCGCGGCAATCCCGGCGCGCTCATCGACCTGCACTCCGCCAACCAGTACAACCCGCGCGACGGCTACGCCTCGAGCGCCAACCTCTACCTGGAGCACTTCCCCTTCCTCAACCGGCTGTGGTTCGGGGAGTACTTCGACTACGACGCACGGCCCGACTACTGGCTGGTGGAGATCTCGGGGATCCCCTTCGGCCTGATGGGCGAGATGCTCGAGGGGGGCGGCAACCCGTGGCGCGGGATGACCTTCGGGATGACGGCGCGGCTCCCCTGGGCCGGCGACCCGACCGGGCTGTGGCGGCTGTGGGACGACTTCGGCATCCAGCAGAGCCGGCTCATGGGGTGGTGGTCGGGCCGGGACCCGGTCACCACCAGCGACCCCGACGTGCTCGCCACCACCTGGATCCGCCCCGGCGCGGCGATGGTGGCGCTCGGCTCCTGGCGCGACGACAGCACCACGGTGCGGCTCACCCTCGACTGGGCGGCGCTGGGCCTCGACCCGGCGCGCACCCGGATCCGCGCGCCCGCGGTGAGCGGGTTCCAGGCGGCGGGATCGTGGGCCCCGGACGAGGCAATCCCGGTGCCGGGGAAGCGGGGGGTGGTGGTGGTGCTGGAACAGCGCTAGAAGCGGGAAGCGGGAAGCGGGAAGCGGGAAGAGGGAAAAGGGAAAAGCGACCGAGGGATCCCTCCGGGTCCGGTGCGGACCTGAAGGGATCCCTCGCGGCGCTCGGGCTGACAGGCGGCTACCGCCTTACCGCCCTACCGCCTACTGCGCCCGGGTCGCCTCGGTGCTGAGCTGGACCACCGAATCCGCGGGGGTCCCGTCATAGTGCGCGGCGGCGGTGCCGACGAGCTTGTCGCCGACCAGGCGCATGACGCTCCGGGTGGTGACCATGGTGCCGGGGCGGAGGGCGCTATCATACGGGCCGGCCTCGGTGACGATGCTGTCGCCGTCGACGGCGATGACGCGGACGGGGACCGGCGGCTTGCCCGGGAAGGTGAAGGCCCAGCCGCTGGTGTCGGCGGTGGCGGTGATCTCCATGGTCAGCACCGCCTGGCCGGTGCCGGCGAGTTTCACTTCGGAGTTCCACCTGCCGGCGACGCTGGCGAGGGAGATCGTGGCGGGGGCGCCGGCGCCGAGGGCGGCGGTGGTATCGGCCGCGGCCTGCTGTTCGGGCTTGGCGCAGCCGGCGAGGAGGGCGAGGGTGCAGCAGAGGGTGAAGGCGCGCATCGGTTCTCCGGTACTGGAATCGGACACCTGAGGGGTGACTGCCGCGCCCAACGTACGTTTCGGTGCGTGCAGTGGCAAGCGGGGAGTGGCGGGGATCGTCCCCACCGGGCACCCAGGGGGCAGGCCATGAGGCACGGAATACTGCGGGGGCTGGCGCTGGCGGGGCCGCTGCTGCTCACCCAGGGCTGCACCGGGACCGAGGTGTTGTGCGCCGCGCCCTCGATTCCGAGCGCCGTGGCGGTGGTGGTGCGCGACTCGGTCACCGGCGCGCTGCTCACCGACAGCGCCTACGGTGCCGTGACCGGCAAGGGACAGACCGACAGCCTCTATCACGGCGGGCCATTCAGCTTCGGTGACTCGGTGCTGGTCGGTGGCACGGTGGTGGGAACGGTCACGGTCGAGGTGCGGCGGTCCGGCTACCAGCCGTGGGTGGACTCGACGGTGAAGACCCGGCTCTCGGGCGGGGACTGCCCCGACTTCGTCACGAAGCACCTCACGGCGCGGATGCAGCCGTAGGGCGACGCTATCCCTCCACCGCGCGGGCCAGCTCCCGCACGCCGCGGCGCAGCTCCGCGGCGTCCACCGCCGCGAACCCGAGCAGCAGGCCATCGCGCGCGCCGGCCGCGGCGGCCCGCATGCGGTAGCGCCCGATGGTGGTGACCTCGACGTCGCGCCGGGCGGCCCGCGCGGCGATGGCATCGGCGTCGAGGCCGGCCGCCAGCCATCCCGCGGTCTGCAGGCCCGCCTCCACCCCGCCCAGCTCGAGCGCCCCCGCCAGCCGGCCCCGCACCTCCTCCGCGAGGAGCGCGAGCCGCCCGGCGTAGACCTCGCGCATGCGCCGCAGGTGGCGCCCGAAGTGCCCCGCGGCGATGAAGTCGGTGAGCACCACCTGCTCCAGGTAGGCGGCGTGGCGGTGGGTGAGCGACTGCGCCGCCTCGTAGCGTTCCACCAGGTCGTCGGGCAGTACCAGGTAGCCGAGCCGGAGGGCGGGGAAGAGCACCTTGCTGAAGCTGCCGGTGAAGATGACCTGCGCCCCGGTGTCGAGTCCCTGCAGCGCGGGAAGGGGCCGGCCGGCGTAGCGGTACTCGCTGTCGTAGTCGTCCTCGAGGATGAGGGCGCCGGTCTCGCGGGCCCACCCGAGCAGCGCCAGCCGCCGCGCCACGCTCATGCTCACGCCGAGCGGGAACTGGTGCGCCGGCGTCACGTAGACCAGCCGCACCCCCTCCAGCCGGCGGCGGTCGAGCACCAGCCCTTCGGCATCGACCGGCAGCGGGACGAGCCTCGCGCCGGCACCCTGGAAGGCCATCCGCGCCCCCGAGTAGCCGGGATCCTCGATGGCGACCCGGCTCCCCGGGTCGAGGAAGAGCCGCGCGGTGAGGTCGAGCGCCTCCTGGGTGCCGGAGACGATCGCGACGCGCTCGGCGGTGCAGTGCACGCCGCGGGCGGTGGTGAGGTACTCCGCGACGGCCTGGCGCAGCGGCGGGTAGCCGCACGGCGGGGTGCTGAGCAGCAGGTGGGTGCTGGCCTGGCGGAGGCGCCGCGCGGCGAGCGCGCCCCAGAGGGTGGTGGGGAAGAGGTCGAGCGCCGGCTGGTGGCAGCGGAAGGCGCGCACCGGGCCGGGCTCCATGTTGTGGAACCGCGCGATGCGGCGCCCGTAGCCGGAGAGGGGCCGCGGCCGCGGGCGCTCCGCCACGGCAGGCCGCACGGGCCGGGGCGCGGTGAGCAGGCGGTCGGGGAGCACCCGGGTCACGAAAGTCCCCGAGCCCACGCGCGCCGCCAGGTACCCCTCGGCCCGCAGCTGCTCGAACACCTGCACCACCGTGCCCCGGGCCAGGCCGTAGTGGCCCGCGAGCTCCCGGCTGGGCGGGAGCCGGGCGCCGGGGCGCAGCCGCCCGGCCAGGATCTCCCCACGGAGCGCCCGGGAGAGCCAGCGGCCGGCGGGCTCGTCCGCGGGGCGTCCCGGGAGGGTCAGGGGAAAGGGGGCGGTGGCCATGACAATTGGTCCATCGGTTTCTGGTGCATTGGACCTGTGGGGCTGGTCCAATCTACCCTAGGTTGGGCGTCGCGACAGGTACCCACCGACGACCCCTGACCGGAGACCCCGCCATGCCGCCCCGATTCAATTATGCCCGTGTCGCCCCCGGCGTGTACGAGGCGATGGACCACCTCGATCGTTACCTTGCGTCCGCGGGGCTCGATGACCGGCTGCTGCACCTGGTGCGGCTGCGCGCCTCGCAGCTCAACGGCTGCGCCTACTGCCTCGACATGCACTGGAAGGACCTCGCCGCGCTGGGCGAGGCGGCGCAGCGGATGTACTCGCTGGACGCGTGGCGCGAGTGCCCCTACTACAGCGCGCGCGAACGCGCGGCGCTGGCCTGGACCGAGGCGGTGACGCTCGTGGCCGACGGCCAGGTGCCCGACGCGGTGTACGCGGAGGCGCAGGGGCAGTTCACCCCGGCGGAGCTGGCGAACCTGACGCTCGCACTGGCCACGATCAACGCCTGGAACCGGCTGTCGATCGCGGCGCGGCTCGTGCCGGGGGAGTATCAGGCGGGGTCGTGACTCGGCGGCTCGGCCTACCGCCCTTGGAGAATCCAACATGGCGAAGCAACGGCGTGACGCCCGCACCGAACGGGCGGCCCTGGTGCGGCAGCTGGCGCGGCTGGAGCGGGAGTGCCGGGGGCTCGAGCCGGCCGCGCGCGGTCGCCGGCAGCTGCTCGCGGCCACGCAGGGCGCCGCGGAGCGGTTCCTCGGCACGCTGGCCACGCGGCCGGCCTTCGACGCGCGGCCCGACCCGGGCCTCGGGCTGCTCGACCTGCCCATCCAGGAGGAGGGGCGGCCGCTCGCGGAGGTGATCGCGGCGCTGGAGCGCGAGGTGGTCGACCCGGGGAGCCAGCCGGCGCACCCCGCGCACTTTGCCTACATCCCCGGCGGCGGGCTCTACCACGCCGCGCTCGGCGACTACCTCGCCGCGGTCACCGACAAGTACTCCGGGATCTTCTTCACCGGCCCCGGGCCGGTGCGGATGGAAAACCTGGTGGTGCGCTGGGCCGCCGACCTGGTGGGCTACCCCGCGGCGGCCGCGGGGCACACCGCCTCGGGCGGCAGCATCGCCACGCTCACCGCCATCGCCGCCGCGCGCGACGCGCACCACCTCAAGGGGCGCGACTACGAGCGCACAGTGGTCTACCTCACCAGCCAGACCCATCACTGCGTGGACAAGGCGCTCGGCGTGGCGGGGCTCGGTGAGGTGCTCCGGCGCGAGGTGCCGCTCGACGACGGCTGGCGCATGCGGCCCGACGCGCTCGCCGCGCAGGTGGCCGCCGACCGCGCGGCGGGGCTCCGCCCCTGGCTGATCATCGCCACCGCGGGGAGCACCGACACCGGCGCGGTGGATCCGCTCGCGCCGATCGCCGGGATCGCCGCGCGGGAGGGATGCTGGTACCACGTGGACGCGGCGTACGGCGGGTTCTTCCTGCTCACCGCCGAGGGCCGGCGCCGGCTGGCGGGGATCGAACGCTCCGACTCGGTGGTGCTCGACCCGCACAAGAGCCTCTTCCTGCCGTGGGGCTCGGGGATGGTGCTGCTGCGCGACCGCGAGGCGCTGCTCCGGAGCAACGCCTACACCGGCAGCTACATGCAGGACGCCCTGCGGGAGCCGGGAGAGATCTCCCCCGCCGACGTGTCGCCCGAGCTCTCCCGCCCCTTCCGCGCGCTGCGCATGTGGCTGCCGCTGCTGCTGCTCGGCACCCGGCCCTTCGCCGCGGCGCTGGAGGAGAAGCTGCTGCTGGCGCGCTACTTCCGGCGGGAGATCGGGGTGGCGGGATTCGCGGTGGGGCCCGAGCCGGACCTCTCGGTCGTGACCTTCCGCTGGGCGCCGGACGGGATGCCGCTCGCCGAGGCCAACGCCGTGAACCAGCGGCTGATGGACACGCTGCGGCAGGACGGGCGGGTGTTCCTCTCCTCCACGATGCTCGACGGGGTGTTCACCCTGCGGCTGGTGGCGCTGTCGTTCCGCACCCACCGGAAGGCGGTGGACCTGGCGGTGCGGGTGCTGAGCGAGGCGGTGCGCGGGGGAGTGTGACGGGAAGCGGGAAGCGGGAAGCGGGAAGAGGGAAAAGAGAAGAGGGAAGCGGGCACGGGGAACGGGGGCGAGGGGCAGGGAGCGGAGTGTCCCTGCCGAACCGCCGAACGGCCCCGCTCCGGGTCCTAGTCGCCGCGTGGCGCGGGGCCGCCCATCAGGTCCACCCCGCCCATCATCTCCCCCATCATCCACCAGTGCTCCGGCGCCATGGTGTCCCGGCTGCCGTCGCGGTAGCGCGCCAGCGCGGCGTAGATCTCCGCCCGCTTGCGGCTGGCGGGGACGCGCGGCGAGGTGAGGATGTCGGAGATGATGTCGTGCATCGCGTGCAGATTGTCGAAGATGGCGGCCGCGCGCGGGTGACGGCGGCTGAACGCCGGGGCCACGGCGGTGGTCATCGGCATCACCGTCGGCATCCGGGAGGGCGGCGCCTCGAGCAGGGTCCAGAACTGCCGCAGCGCCGCGTCGACTCCCGCCCTCCGCGCCTCGGGGGTGCGGCCGGTGACCAGCGGCTCGTACAGCCCCACCTGCAGCCAGTGGTAGGCCCAGATGAGCCCGTTGAACCGGGGGTACCGCTCCCGGAACGCCCGGCTGTAGTACTGGTCCTCCATCAGCTCCATGCCCTTCGGCATGACGGTGAAGGCGTGGCGCGGGTCGGCCAGGTAGTCGTCGGTGACCCGCTCCACCAGCGCCGCGCGGCTGGAGTCGGAGAGCCGCTCGTCGGCATAGATGTCGTAGATCTGCCGGTGCAGCACGTGGGCCCGGTCGAACATGAGCTTGGCGCGCCACGCGGCCCGGGCGTAGGCGGGCGCGATGGTCTCCTCCGGCACGCCCAGCCGTGGCGGGTGCCGGAGCAGGTCGGTGACGAGGTACGCGAACTGCCGCTCCTCCAGCTCGGCCACCGCGTCGCCGCCGCTGGTGAGGAGCCGCTCGTACAGCACCGCGTGGCCGTAGTCGAACGCATGAAACAGCCGCGCCGCCTCCGGGAAGCTCCGCAGGAAGGCCCAGTTGAAGCCGCCCGGGTGGTAGAATCGCTCATCCCGCCGCTCCAGGCTGGGCGCGGTGGAATCGCCCCGGGCGCCGGCCGGCGGCGCCGCGCGGCGGGCGCCGGGCAGCCCGAGGACCTGGGTCAGGCCCAGACGGAGTCCCAGGTCCGCGCCGTGCCTGGTGAGCCGGCGCCGCACGCCGCCATCGAGCACCAGCGTGGGCGTCCACTGCCAGCGGAGGCCGAGTCCCGCCTCGACCTCGGTCGGGTCGTGGCGCGTGGTGGCCAGCGCCACCGCGTCCCCGACCAGGAGGAGGCTGTGCCGGAAGAAGGTCCGGTCGAGCGCCAGCCCGGCGGACCAGCGCGGCAGCGGCTCCACGGCCGCGGGGCGGGCGGGATCGCCGAAGCCGTAGCCGCCGTTGAGGTGCAGGCGCCAGGCGCCGGTGGAGCGGGTGGCGAGCAGGCGGAGGCTCCCGCGCGCCCCGTCGCCGGCCCGGGCGCCGGCCGGGAGGTGCAGGTCGCCCCGGAGCGAGAGCGCCGGCAGCGCGGGCGACTCGGTGAAGAAGTTGTAGAGGGAGAAGAGACGGAGGCCCGCCACGCCCGGGTCGGCGCCGAAGCGGTCCCCGGCGGCCAGCGGCACCTTGAGTCCGACGGCCAGGTTGGGCAGGGCGCCGACGGCGAGCTCCGGCACGACGGCGTGCCGCCACGCCCCGTCGGCGCGCGCGGTGCGCCACGGCAGCGAGAGCTCCAGCGCCCGCCGCTCCAGCGGGTAGGCGTCCTCGACCGCGCTCGGCCGGTCGTCATCGAGATTGCGATAGTCGGCCTGGGCGGCCACGGCCGCAGGGATGAGCAGGGCCAGGCCCAGCAGCCGGAAGGTCCGGGTCATGCGAAGTACCTCGGAGGTGAGAAGCGTTCCGCGCGCCCGGGGGCGCGCGCCTGAGCGGGCAGCGGCTCAGGCGAGGCGTGGGGGAGGGTAGCCCGGCTGGGGGGAGCGGCTCACCAGGCGCGTGGCGCCGGCGGCGGGAAGTGGGGCCGACGCCGCGGAGGGTGGCGTGGCCGGGTGATCGGCGAGGAGGACGCCCGGTCCGGGCGCACAGGAGCTGACGGTCGTGCAGTCCGCCGCGGGGCAGTGCGGGCAGTCGGTGTCCCGCTCGGGTGCCGCTGGATGATGCGCCGGGGCGGCATGCGCCGCCGCGTGGGCGTGGCAGGAGGCACGACGCTCGGCGCCCCCCGGTTGCAGCACCAGGGCGACGAGCAGGCAGATCCCGAGCAGCGACAGCACGCGGCGCATGACCGGAATATAGGGGGCGGCACTGGAACGGTGCTGGCGAGGTCGCTCCCCTGACATCCTGCGGCCTCCCGCATTAATTGGAGCGAGGTCACGCGTGCCCACCCCGGAGGACTCCCGATGCGCCCACGCCCGCTGTCCCTGCTCCTCGCCGCCATGCTGGCCCTGCTGCCCCGCTCGGCGCAGGCCCAGGCGCCGGTCGACACCCTCGCAAGCATCCAGGCGGCCACCGATGCCGCCGTGCGGTGGCTCGCGCTGCTCGACGATGGCCGGAACGCCGAGAGCTGGGACTCGGCCGCCACCGGCTTCCAGGCGGCGGTGACCCAGCCGAACTGGGTGCAGAGCGTACTCAACGCGCGGCTGGCGTTCGAGCCGTTCGGCGAGCGGCAGCGGATCGCGGCGAGGTACACCACCCAGATCCCCAACGCGCCCGCGGGCGAGTACGTGCTGCTGCAGTACCGCACCCGGGTGAGCGGGGAGCGGACGGTCATCGAGACGGTGGTGCCGATGCGCGACGGCGGGCGGGGCTGGCGGGTGGGGGGCTACTTCGTGCGGCCGGAGTGAGGGAAGCGGGAAGCGGGAAGCGGGAAAAGGGAAGGGGAGCCACCGAACCACCGAACCGCCCTACCGCCCCACCCTGCGCCGGCTCTCCACCCACAGCGCCGTGAGCGCGGCGAGGAGCAGCAGGAAGCCGAGTATGGTGCGGGGGCGGGGCGACTGCTCCGTCGCGATGGCGCTCACCCTGCGCGGCGCCGGATGCACCAGGAAGGGCTGGCTCCGGTCGGCGAGCTCCACGGTGTGCCACCCCGCCTCACGCGGCCAGGTGCTGCCGTGCCACAGCCGCGGATCGAACGGATCCTGCGCCAGCGCGAGTGGCTCCCGGGTGCCGTCGGGCCCACGCACTGCGGCGGCGGGGCGGGAGGTGCCGAGCAGGGTGATCTCGAGCCGGTGGTCGGCGCGCGGGGCCGCGCCCTCGAGCCGCACCTGGGTGGAGGTGTCGCGGGCCACCGCACCGATCAGCAGCGACCAGTAGGCAGCGAAGAGGTCGTCCTCGCCCTCGAGCCGCCAGCGGCTCGGCGCCCGCACCTGGGTGAGCGCCACCGTGCCCGCGCCGGCCTGCCGCCGGGCGGCGAGGGTGCGGCCGGCGTCATCGTGGATCAGGGGCACCACTCCCGCGCGGCGCGCCACGGCGCCCGCCGCGAGTTCGATCCCCACCCGCGACCGCCGCGGCATCCCGTCCCACGCCGGCCGCGCCACCCGCCGCTCCACCGAATCCTCTCCCACCACCGCCACCCCCGCGAACAGCCGCAGCACGCCCGCATCCGGCACGCCGCCGGTGAGCAGCAGGCCGAGCCCCTCCTCCTCCACCGCAGCCTGCAGGGCGTGCCGCTCGGCCGATGACAGCGCGGCCAGCGCGGCGGCATCGGCGAGCACGGCGTCGTAGCGGCCCAGGGTGGCGGGAGTGAGCGGCAGGGGTCCGGTGCCGGGCTCATTCACCCGTTCCACGCGGTCGCGGTCGCGGGTGAGGGTGGTACGCAGCGCCAGCCGCGCGCCGCGCGCGGCCAGCCAGCGCTTGAGGTAGGCGGTCTCGAAGCTGGGCGACCCGTCGAGGATGAGCAGCGCCGGCGGGCGGGGCGGCGTCACGGCGACCCCCAGCGACTCCACGAGCGACAGGCCGGCGCCGTGCACCGCCAGGCCATAGACCACGCCCCCGACGGCGCGCGGGTGGGCGGTGAGCCGGAAGCTGGGCGCGGTGGCGGTGACGGTGGCGGAGTCCACCGGGCCCAGCGGGTCGGCGAGCACCACGACGGCGGGCGCGGCGCCGGTGATCTCGAGCGTGCCACGCACCACCACCGGCTCGCCGAGGGTCACGGCGTCGGGCGCGTCGAACGCGAGCGCCTGCGCCGCGTCGGGGGCGGGGGGCGGCGCGGGAGGGGAGGCCGCCTGCCGCGCGAGGTCGGTGAGCGCCAGCGCGGCCACCAGCACCAGGGCCAGGCGCAGCGGCCGGCTGGCCCGGTCGGGCCGGGTCCACTCGATGGCCACCAGGGCCAGCGCGAGCGCCGCGCCGGCGAGCACGATGGGGCTCATGGCGTGGTGCTCCCGAGCAGCGCGCGGAAGCGGCGGGCCACGGGAGAGGCGCTGGGCGCGCCGCGCGGCGGCGTGGCGGTGGCGGGGGGGAGCGCGGCGTAGAGGGCGCGCTCCACGCGGGCGCGGCAGTCGTCGCAGCGGTTGCCGGCGGCGAGCACGTCGAGGTAGCGGCGCAGGTGGCGCACCCCGGCCAGGTGCGCGGGATCGTCCACCGCGAGCGCCGCGAGCTCCTGGCCCGCGGCCTCGAGGGCGGGCGCCGCGGGGTCCGTGGGCGCCGCGAGCAGCGCCAGCGCCGCGCGGATGGCGGGAAGCGATTCCTGCGCCGCGCGGGCGCTGGCGCGCTGCTGGCCGGCGAGGTCGGTGAGCTTGCCGGTGAGGCGGATCCTGTGCACCTCGATGGGCGCCGGCTCGAAGCCCACCCGCTGCACGTACACCCGCGCGTCCTGCTGCACCAGCTTGATCATCTCGAGGGCGCGGCGCTCGTGCGGCAGCGCGGCCCGCGGCTCGCCGATGCGCAGCTGGAGCTCCGCCTGCCACATGGCGCTGAGCGCGGCGCGCAGCTTGTCCTTGACCGTCTGGCCCAGCAGGGTGGCGTTCTCGGCGTCGTCGTGGGCGTGCACCTCGCCCACGTCGCTCGACTCCTCCTCGAACTCCTCGCCCAGGAACTGCCCGTAGCGGAGCCGGAGCAGCCCCTGGTCGATGCCGAGGTCGTTGGCGCGGGCGCGGAAGTCGGCGCGGGTGAGGCGGGCGGAGTCGGCCAGCAGCTTCTCGGTGTCGATGATGATCTGGCGCTGGCTGCGGAAGTACTCCGGCTCCACGCCGAGGGCCATGCGGGCCAGGTCGGCGGCGGGGGCGCGGGTGGTGTCGCGCACCGAGATGAAGATGGTGCCGGAGCGGCTGCGGTTGGGGAGCGGTACCCGGCGGTCGGTGGCCACGGCGGTGAAGTAGAGCTCGTCGCCCGGGCCGAGCCCGAGGCCGGGGAGGTCGAGGGTGGCGCGGAGCAGGAGCCCGCCGCCCCGCGGCGCGCGGCTGGCGAAGGGCAGCCAGAGCCGGCGGAAGCGGACGGCCTCGCCCTGGCCCGAGGCCACGGTCACCGCGAGCCCCGCGCTGTCCACGCCGTAGTCGTCGGTGGCGAGCACCTCCACCGGCTGCGGCGCCACCGCGCCGGGCTCGAGCAGGGTGCGCTCCGCGGGCTGCACCACGGTGAGCACCGGGGCGCGGTCGGGGCGCACCGCGAGCCGCACGTCGGCGCCCTGCGCGCGCAGCGTGCCGGGGCCGGCGGCGCGGAGCCGCCAGAGCGCGGAGCGGGTGGCGATGAGCTCCGCCCGCCAGCGGGTGCCGCGCTCCTGGCGCAGCGGCAGCGAGTCGCCGGCGGAGCCCGCCAGCCACACGGCGGTGGCCGGCCCGCGCACCTCCGCCTCCCAGCGCACCCGCGCGCCCTCCTCCACCTCGAGGTCTTCCGCCGCGACGCGGCGGGGGCGCGCGCCGGTGTAGGCGGGCGGGGTGATGTCGGCGGTGAGGGCACGGATGTCGAGGCTGGCCAGGGCGGTCTCGGGCGCCACGGGCCCCGCGCCGGGGGCGAGGGGCGCCGGCACCACCTGGAGGAACACCAGCCCGAGCAGCGCGAGCCCGAGCGCCAGCGAGAGGCAGCGGCGCAGCTCGCCGTGCGGGATGGCGCCCGCCACCCGGGCGGCGTCCCACCGCGCGGCCACGCGCGTCCGCTGCAGCGCGGCGAGGCCGGCGGGCGCGGCGCCCTCGAGCAGCAGGGAGGTGCTCTCCTCGAGCTCGGGGAGCGCGCGGTCGAGGTGCAGCGCCACGTCATGCGGCGTGACGCGGCGGAAGCGGTCGGCGGCGGCGGCCACCGCGAGGCCGGCCAGGTTGCCCACGGCGAGCGGGATCCAGGTGTGCAGCAGGCCGGCCACGCAGGCGCCGCCGCCCACGCACACCAGCCAGTAGCCGCCGGCACGCTCCAGGCGGAGCCGGGTGGCCAGCCAGGCCAGCTGGTCGGCGGGCCTCACGCGGCGCTCCGGCGGGGGCGGCGGGCCAGCCACCGCTCCCCGAGCAGGAGCAGCGCCACCAGCAGCAGCAGCTCGCGGGTGCGGGGGGCGAGGTCGGCATCGGCGCGTGGTGGCGCGACGCGGGGGAGCGCGGTGGCCACCGTGACCTCGCGCGGGTCGCGGAGATCGGCGGCGGCGGGGCGCCAGGGCCAGCGGGCAAGCAGCGTGTCGGCCAGCGCGTCGGAGCCGAACTGGCTGGTCGGGAGCGAGAGCGCGGTGTCGCCGTCGGTGGCTGTCGCCAGCGTCACCACCTGCCCCAGCGCCTCGGATACGGCGCGGATCGCGAGCCCGGCGCGCCGCGCCGCGAGGGAATCGGGCGGGTCGAGCGCCAGGCGCCGCGGGGTGAGCGGTGTGGTGGCGAGGCTCTCGTCCGGGAACGCCGCGCGATCGGTGGCGCGGATCCGGGTGTACGTGATGCCGCCCGCGTCGCCGCGGCCCACGATGCCCTGCAGGCTGTCGCCGGGGATCGCGGAGAGATCGGCGAGCCAGCGGCGCTCGGCGGTGGGCGCGGGGGCGTGCCAGCGCACCGTGGCGCGGAGCGCGGGGCGTTCCGCCCCGAGCGCGGCGAGGCGCGGGTGGGCGTAGAGGTCGATCACGCCGTCCGGGGCCACCAGGCGGTCGGCCTCCGCCAGCGCCTCCCACGGCCCGAGGGCGGCGACCACCCGCGGCTTGGCGGGCAGCTGGATCTCGGGGAGCCCCGGCGCGAGCAGCCGCACCGTGGCGCCGGCCTGGTTGAGGGAGTCGAGCAGCGGGTCGGCGGCGAGCCGGGCCTCCACCAGCACCAGGCGCGACGGCAGCCCCACCGTGCCGCCGCGGAGCCGGGGCCCCGCGAGGCCGAGCACCGTGGCGGCGAGGATGAACAGCCGGAGCAGGAGCAGCAGCGGGTCGGAGAGCCGGGCGGAGCGGGCGCGGGCGGCGGGGAGGCCGTCCAGGTGCCGCAGCGTGCCCACCTTCACCACCTGGCGGGGGCGCCGGCTCCACAGGTGGAGCGCCAGCGGGATGGCGAGCGCCGCGAGGGCGGCGAGCCAGAGCGGGGTGGCGAACATGGAGCCGACGGGGCCCTAGGGCAGCCGCTGGCGGCGGGCCAGGTAGGCGCGGAGCGGCGCCTCGAACGGCTCGGCCAGCATGCACTCGACCAGCGCGGCGCCGCGCTCCTCGAGGTCGCGGCGCAGGCCGCCGAGCGCGGCGTCGAGCCGCACCACCGCGGTGGCGCGGGCCTGGTCGGCGTCGAGGTCCAGGCGGGCGCCGGTCTCGAGGTCTTCCAGGGTGACGGCGCCATGATAGCCGAAGGCGCGCTCCCGGTCGCCCAGCACCTGGAAGCAGACCACGTCGTGGCGGGCGCCGGCCAGGCGGCGGGCGGCGGCGCGGACCTCGTCGGTGCGCTCGTGCAGGTCGCCGAGGAGCACGGTGATCCCGCGCGCGGTGCCGGGGGCGAGGGCGCGCTCGAGCGCGGGCCACTCCGGCCAGGCGCCGGCGGGGGTGATGGCTTCGAGCCGGTGCAGCAGGCGGTGCAGGTGGGTGAGCTCGCGGCGTGGCGGGAGCGGGTCCACGGCGCCCCCGCCCAGGACGTAGAGCCCCACGGCATCGCCCTGGCGCTGGGCCAGGAGCGCGAGGGCGGCGGCGAGGAAGCGGGCGTAGTCGAGCTTGCTCACGCCGTCTTCCTGGTGCGCCATGGAGCCGGTGGCGTCGAGCAGCAGCCGCACGGTGAGGCTGGTCTCGGCCTCGGCCTCGCGCACGAAGTAGCGGTCGGAGCGGCCCAGCAGCTTCCAGTCGATGCGGCGGGGGTCGTCGCCGGGCTGGTAGCTGCGGTACTGGCTGAACTCGAGGCCGGCGCCGGCGCGGCGGCTGGTGTGGCGGCCGAGCATGGTGCCGTCCACCGCCATGCGGGCGGCGAGCTCGAGGTCGCGCACCAGCGCCAGGGTGCGCGCGGTGACGAAGCGGTTCACCCGAGCGGGCTCTTCGGCGCGGGTACCTGGGTGAGCAGCGCGCCGGTCACGTCGTCGGGGGTCACGCCCTCGCCCTCGGCGCGGAAGTTCACCAGCACCCGGTGGCGCAGCACCGGCGCGGCCACGGCGCGGAGGTCGTCCAGGGTGGCGGCGAAGCGGCCGTGCAGCAGCGCCCGCGCCTTGCCGGCGAGGATGATTCCCTGGCCGGCGCGGGGGCCGGCGCCCCAGCGCACCCACTCCTTCACGTAGGCCACGTCGGTGTCGGCGGGGCGCGAGGCGCGCACCAGCCGGGTGGCGTAGTCGAGCAGCGCGTCGGACACCGTCACCTCGCGCACCAGCGCCTGCGCGGCGAGGATGTCGGCGGCGCCGGCCACCGCCTGCGGCCGCGGGAGGGCGGCGCCGGTGGTGCGGGCCAGCACCGCGCGCTCATCGGCCAGGGTGGGGTAGCCCACCCGGATGTAGAGCAGGAAGCGGTCGAGCTGTGCCTCGGGGAGGGGATAGGTGCCGGTCTGCTCGATGGGGTTCTGGGTGGCCAGCACGAAGAACGGCCGCTCGAGGGCGTGGGTGGTGCCGGCGTAGGTGACGGCGCCCTCCTGCATGGCCTCGAGCAGCGCGGCCTGGGTCTTGGGCGGGGTGCGGTTGATCTCGTCGGCCAGGACCATCTGCGCGAACACCGGCCCCTGGTTGAACTTGAAGAACCGCCGCCCGGTGGCGTGGTCCTCCTCCAGCACCTCGGTGCCCAGGATGTCGGAGGGCATGAGGTCGGGGGTGAACTGGATGCGACGGAAGCTCAGCCCCGTGGCGTCGGCGAGGGTGCGCACCAGCAGCGTCTTGGCGAGGCCGGGGACGCCCTCGAGCAGCGCGTGGCCGCCGGCCAGGATCGCGAGCAGCAGCTCCTCGACCACGGTGTCCTGGCCGACGATGACCTTGCCCACTTCGGCGCGGAGGCGGGCCAGGGTCCGGGTGAGGTGGTCGGGGGTGGTCATGGGGGAAAGGGGAAGAGGGAAAAGGGAAAAGGGAAGCGGGAAGCGGGAAGCGGGAAACGGGAAACGGGAAACGGAATATCGCCCTCGAACGGCCCTACCGCCCTACCGCCCTACGCCAGCATCGCGTACGTCACGACATTCACGCCGAAGCGGGTGTTGTCCACCGCGAGGAAGCGCTTGTTGCGGAAGTCGTAGTCCCACTCGCAGCCGTAGTCCTTGTTGCTGTAGAGCACGGCGATGCGGCCGTCGAGGACGATGGCCTTGAGGTAGTCGTGCACCAGGTCGTCGCCCCAGCCGTTGAGCTCGAGGCCGGTGGTGGGCGGCCCGTCGGGGAACGCGAAGAAGGCGCGGTAGAGCTCGTGGTCGTTGGGGAGCTTCCGCAGCGCGTCGGGCCCGAAGAGGTCGGCCATCTGGGCCTCGAACGAGCGGGCGAAGAGCCCGTCCACGTCGTGGTTGCAGTCGTCGGCCAGCACGAAGCCGCCGCCGCGGACAAAGCGGGCGAAGTTGTCCCGCTCCGCCCGGGTGAACTCCACCAGCCGGTGGCCCGCCAGGTAGGCAAAGCGGGCATCGAACACCCCGGTGCTGGCCAGCGGCACCACCCGCTCCCGGGGGTCCAGGTCGATGGTGGTGTACTCCGCCAGCGAGTGCAGCAGGTTGGCGGGCATGCGCTGGTCCACGTCCCAGTTACCGGAGGTGTACTGCAGCCGGGTGAAGGTGAAGCGGGGCATGGAGCGGTACGTCGGTAACGGCGGTAGGGCGGTAGGGCGCATGCCGCCCTGCCGCCCTACCGCCCTACCGCGCTCCCGTCTACACGGCGTCCGACAGGCTGGTGAACGTGAAGTCCCGCACCCGCATCGGCGGCACCAGGTTGCCCTGCATGCGCACCGGCCGGCCCAGGGCGTCCACGTTGTTGAGCATGATGATGGGCGACTCGTTGAAGCGGAAGTTCTTGATGGCGTGCTTGATCTTGCCATCCTCCACGTAGAACGTGCCGTCGCGGGTGAGCCCGGTGAGCAGCAGGGTCTGCGGGTCGACGAAGCGGATGTACCAGAACCGGGTGACCAGCACGCCGCGCGCGGTGTCGCGGATGAGCTCTTCGAGCGAGGCGGAGCCGCCGGCCATCAGGAAGTTGGCGGGGCCGGGGGTGGCGGGCTTGCCCTGCTTCTCGGCCCAGTAGCGGGAGTAGAAGAGGTTCTGCACCACGCCCTTGTCGATCCAGCTGGTCTTCTGCTGGGCGCGCCCGTCGCCGCCCCACGGCGCCGCGGGGACGTCGGCGTGCCAGGGATCGGACCAGATGCTCACCGCCGGGTCCACCAGCTGCTCGCCGAGGCGGGTGCCGCCCCCCTGCCGGGAAAGGGGGCTGCGGCCCTCGTCGGCCTGGCGGGCGTTGAGCGAGAAGAGCAGCGGCTGCACCATGTCCACCGCGGCCAGGGGCTCGAGGATCACGGTGTACTTGCCGGGCTCGATGGCCTTGGCCTCGCGGCTGGCCACGGCCTTCTCGATGGCGATGGCCGACGACGCGCCGCTGTCGAACTTCGCGGCGTCGTTGACGTCGCGCTCCACGTAGCCGGAGCCGGTGCCGTCCTCGGTGCGCATGGTCACCGAGAAGTTGAGATTGGTGGAGCGGTGGTAGGCGAAGAGCCCGGCGCTGTTGGCCATGGCCTGCCAGCCGCCGCCGTCCTGCAGGAAGCCCGCCGCCACGCAGCCCCGCGCCCGCGCCGGGACGATGCTCGCCTCGGCCGCCTGGGCCCGGTACTCGGGGGTGAGCTTCGCGGTGCCCTCCACGTAGGCGCCGGGCACCGGGGTGTAGGGCTGCTGCGCCAGTGGCGGCATGTACTCCGGGTCGTCGGGCGCCAGCCGCGCCAGCGCCTCGGCGGCGCGCACGGTGCGCTCGATCGTCGCGGCGTCGAACTGGTTGGCGGTGGCGGTGCCGTTCTTCTTCCCGAAGGAGCTGCTCACCACCAGCGTCAGGTCCTCGGTGTAGCCGGCGGTGGAGACGGTGTTCCGGGCGTAGCGCACGTTGCCGCCGCTGTTGCCGCCGATGTTGATCTCGCAGCTCTCCGCGCGGGAGAGCGTGAGGGCCTGCTGCAGCAGGGCGCGGGCCTCGGATTCGTTGAGTTCGGGCATGGCGGTTATCCGATCTTCCGAGCGGTGTTGATCACGTTGACCCCGTTCACCCGCACCGTGGCGGCGCCGTGCGAGACGGCGCTCACCTGCGGCGGCTGGCCCTTCCCGTCGAAGAAGGAGCCGCCCAGCCGGTAGTCGCGCCGGTCGCAGATGGCGGCCACCGCGTTCCAGAACTCCTGGGTGTTGGACTGGTAGGCCACGTCGCGCAGCATGCCGACGATCTTGCCCTTGCGGATCTCGTAGAAGAGCTGCCCGCCGAACTGGAAGTTGTAGCGCTGCTGGTCGATCGAGTACGAGCCGTCGCCGACGATGAAGATCCCCTTCTCGACCCCCGCCACCATCTGCGCCGGGGTGAGCTGCTTCGTGCCCGGGCGGAGGGAGACGTTGGGCATGCGCTGGAACTGGATGGAGCTCCAGCTGTCGCCGTAGCAGCAGCCGTGGCTGGCGTTCTCGCCCAGGATGTGCACCTGGTCGCGGATGGCCTCGTAGCCCACCAGGATGCCGTCCTTCACCAGGTCCCACTCGCGGGTCTTCACACCCTCGTCGTCATACCCCACGGCGCCGAGCGAGCCGGGCTGCACCTTGTCGGCCACGAAGTTGACCATCGGGCTGCCGTACTTGAAGCTCTTCGTCTTCCACTTGTCGAGCGTGGCGAAGCTGGTGCCGGCGTAGTTGGCCTCGTAGCCGAGCACCCGGTCGAGCTCCAGCGGGTGGCCCACCGACTCGTGGATGGTGAGCCAGGTATGCGAGGGGTCGAGCACCAGGTCCCACTTGCCGGCCTCGACCGACTTGGCGCCCTGCTTCTCCCTGGCCTGCGTGGCGGCGAGGCGGGCGTCCTCGAGCATGTCGTAGCTGTCGCCGTAGACCAGCGCGCCGCCCGGGGTCTTCACCTTGTCGGCGGCCCGGCCGGCCAGGTACTCCCAGCCCATGCCCACCGGGGAGGAGAGGGCGTCGCGGGTCTCGAACTTGCCGGTGGCCTGGTCGACCACCGTCACCTGGAAGTTGGGCCAGGTGCGGTGCACGTCCTGGTCGATGTAGCTGCCGTCGGTCGAGGCGAAGTACTTCTGCTCGTTCACCAGGAAGAGCCCGGTGAAGATGTAGCTGGCGCCGGCCTTGAGGGCCGCGTCGCCGACGGCGGTGAGCAGGTCGGCCTTCTCCTGGATGGAGATCTCGAAGGCGTTCTTGCCGATCGGCGTCTTCCAGCTCACCTCGCCGTGCCCCCGCTGCGGCGCCAGGCGCACCGGCTCGGTCTGCAGCCGGCTGTTGGCCTTGGCGATCGCCACCGCCTGCATCGCGGCGCGGCGCACCCCCTCGATGGTGACGTCCTGCGTGGCCGCGAAGCCCCAGGTCCCGTCGGCGATCACCCGGATCCCGACCCCGAAGGACTCGGTGCTGACCACGTTCTGGATCTTGGTCTCGCGCCCGTTGATGAACTGGTTCAGGTAGCGGCTGATCCGCACGTCGGCGTAGCTGGCGCCGCGGCTGCGCGCCGCCTCGAGCGCGGCGTCGGCCAGCTGCTTGCGATCGGTGCCCGGGATCGGGGTCAGCGACCCCGACCAGGGCCGCGCATGCGGCGGGACGAGCAGCGCGCCGGCGGCCAGCCCGGTCATCTGCAGGAAGTCACGGCGTTCCACAATGCACTCCAAGGCGGGAGGGACGGGAGACGGGGTGCAGGAGATGATGGTACAGGACAGCGACGGCCCGTGCCAGCGTGCAACATGCCCCGGCGGGGCCGCCGACACTAGGACGTAAGGGAAGCCGCGAGGGTTGCAGCCCGGTGGGGCCTACGCCGTGTGCGGCGGCGCGAGGCGGCTGAAGCGGGCAATGAACCGGCGGTCGATCCGGTCCTTGAGCGCCATGGCGGCGCCGTTGTGCACCGCGAGCCCGCGCCACGAGCCGAGGGCGCGGCCGTCGCCGGTGTTGAGCAGGGCCAGGAATTCCGCCTGGGGCTTGAAGCTGCGGAAGCGGCCGGCCCCCTCGAGCGCGGCGCCGAGGTTGCGCGCGAGCACCGGGCCCATGCGCACGGCGTAGACGCCGGCCCGGGGGAGCCGCGGCGCGGAGAGCAGGGTCACCGCGTCGCCGGCGCCGAAGAGGCCGGGGCAGCCGGGCACGGCGAGGGCGTCGTCCACCGAGAGGAAGCCGCGGGCGTCGGTGGGGAGCCCGCTGTCGCGGAAGAGCGGCGGCGCCTCGGTGCCGGTGGCCCAGAGCACCAGGTCGGCGGCGACGATGCGGCCGCCGCCCACCACCAGGTGTCCCGGGCCGAGCCCCTCCACCCGGGTGGAGAGCCGCAGGGTGATGTCGTGCTCCTTGAGCACCGCCTCCGCCTTCTCGGCCACGGCGGGACCGCGGTCGCGCACCAGGGCGTGGCTCGCGTCGTAGAGGGTGATCACCGCGCGGCTGGCCTCGAGCCGGTCGAGCCGGGCCCGCACCGCGAGCGCCAGCTCCACCCCCGCCGCGCCGCCACCCACCACCGCCACCTGCAGCGTCTCGGGGCCAGGGCTGGCGGCGGCGCGCTCCAGCGCGGGCCCGATCTCGAGCGCGCGCTGCACCGGCTTGAGCCGGAGCGCGTGCTCCATGACGCCGGGGAGCCCGAGCCCCGCCGCCTGCCCGCCGATGGCCACCGAGGCCACGTCGTAGGGCAGGGTGGTGCCGTCATCGAGGGCCACGCTCCGGGCAAAGCCGTCGATGCGGGTGGCGCGGGCCACCACCAGGCGCGCGCCCGCGGCCGCCGCGATGGGCGCCAGGTCGAGGCTGACCTGGTCCTCGGTGTATTGCCCGCCCAGCCAGCCGGGGAGCATGCCGGAGTAGAGCTGCCGCGGCTGGGCGGAGACCAGCACCGTCTCCGCGGGGGCGAGCCGGCCGCGGGCCAGCGCCTCCAGCACGAAGAGGTGGGCGTGCCCCCCTCCGATCAGGACGAGACGGGAAAGGCCCACACCAGCCACTCGGGGAGGATGCGCTTCCAGGTGGGGAGGTCGTGCTTCCCCTCGATCGTCAGGTGCACCATGTCGAGCCCGCGGCGGTAGCCCTTCCGCTCGAGGAGGGTCACCAGCTCCTCGGTGTCCTGGATGGCGTCGATGACGCCGTCCTGGTCGCGGTCGGCCTGCTCGTCCTGGCTGCCGGTCTCGAACCACATGCGGAGGCGGGGGTGCCCGGGCGTCTCCTTGACCCGGCGGTGCATGATCCGGCTGGTCTGCCTGGACTCGGTGGAGGCGTCGTCGGTGCGCCACCAGAAGGAGCCGGAGAAGACGCCCACGGTGCGGAACCGGTCGGGGTGCCGCCAGGCCATGTCGAAGGCCGAGAGCCCGCCGAGGGACCAGCCCATGATGGCGGTGTGTTCGGCGCCGGTGGCCACGCGGTAGCGGGCCTCGATGAGGGTCATCAGCTCGGTGAGCAGGAACTTGTCGTAGAGGTCGGCGCGGGCGCCGAGGCCCTGGGCGTTGGGGATGTAGGCGGTGCCGTAGTCCTGCACCCGCTCGGTGGCGTGGATGGCGACCACGATCGCGGGGGCCATCCGCCCGGTGCGCTGCAGGCTGTCGAGGGTGCCGCGCAGGTCCACCGCTTCCATGTCCTGGCCGTCGTTGGCGTAGAGCACGGGGTAGGTGGCGGTGTCGTTGTCGCGGTATCCGCGGGGGAGGTAGACGTCGATGGTGCGGTTCTCGCCCAGCAGCCGGGACTCGAACGGCGGGAGCCGTTCCATGACCACCCCGTCGCGGGCGCCGAGCACCATGGCCGGCGCCCCGACCAGTGCCACCAGGCCCCGACGTGCCAGCTCTCCCCAACGCGCCATGCCGCTGCCTCCCGGGTAAGCCCCAAGTATACTCTGGCAGGATAGCCACCGTCCCCGCGGCCCGGCCATGACATTGGACACATCGCCCACCCCCCTTCCCGAGCCGCCGCTCGGCGTGCTGGCGCCCTTCGAACGGGCGGCGGTGCGGCTTGCCCGCGCCATGCACCGGCAGCCGTGGGCGGGGTGGTGCGTGGCGGGGCAGCGCCAGCTCGGGGCGCGGTGGATCACTGCGCTGGCGGGTCCGCTGCTCGACCTCCATGGCCTGGAGCATGTGGCGGCCACCCGCCGCGACCGCCCGCTGCTGCTGGCGGCCAACCACCGGAGCTTCTTCGACCTGTACCTGGTGATGGCGGTGCTGTACCGCCGGCTGCCGGGGTGGCGCTCCACCTGCTTTCCGGTGCGGGGGCGGTACTTCTACCAGCGGCCCGGCGGGGTGCTGCTCAACGCGCTGGTGGCGCAGTGGGCCATGTACCCGCCGTTCTTCCGGGAGCCGGGCAAGCGGCGCTTCGACCAGTGGGCGCTGGGCGAGCTGGCGCGGCTGGCGCGGGAGGGGGAGGGCCGGTTGATCGGCTTCCACCCCGAGGGCACCCGCAACCGCGACCCGGACCCCTACAGCTTCCTGCCGCCCCAGCCGGGGATCGGCCGCCTGATGCTGGACGCCGCGCCGACCACCGTGCCGGTGTTCATCGCCGGGCTGCCCAACGGGATCGGGGAGATCGTGCGGCGCCGGCGGCGCGGGGGGGAGCGGATCCGGCTCTGGTTCGGCCCGCCGCTCGCGTACCACGCCGGCGAAGGGGATCCGCGGGCGCTCGCCGCGCAGGTGATGGACGCCATCGCCGCGCTGGCCACCCGCGACCGGGAGCGCCCCCGCTGACTTGCCGCCGGGAGGGGGCTACCTTGCATCACCCCCCCCTGACTCACCACGCCGGAGATGGATCCCCAGGAACTCGGTGGGCTGATCTCGCAGATCGGTGTCTACGTGCAGCTGGGCGGTACCGCCCTGCTGCTCACCTTGTTCTATCTGCTCTCGCGCCACGCCGGCACCCGCCCCTACTTCACCCGCTGGACCGAATCCTGGCTGGCCCTGCTGGTGGCGCTGCTCGCGGTGATGTTCCGCTACGAGTCGGGCTACGTGGTGCAGCCCCCGGGCGCGCCCAGCCCGGGGCTCGGGATCACCTTCCTGCACTTCACCTACTTCCTGGGCAAGCTGGTGTTCCTGGTGCTGCTGCTCGACGGCACCCTGCTCTTTGCCCGGGGCCGGGGCCTGCCGGGGCGCCGCGTGGCGTGGGTGGGGGGCGCCGGCGTGGTGGCGTTCGCCAGTTCGATCGGGGCGCCGGACCTCAACCAGGTGATGATGGTGCAGGAGCCGCTCGCCATCGGGGCGTTCGTGGCGGGGGCAGGGGTGATCCTCACGCTGCCCGTTGCGCGGCGCGACCTCGGCACCCGGCTCACCGGCGGGGTGTTCGTCTTCCTGGCGGTGCTGTGGCTGGCCTACGGCGTGGCCTTCTGGACCCGCGACCCGGCGTCCGGGGCGGCGACGGGCCCCTTCGGCTTCCTCAGCACGTACAACTCCTTCCTCGACACCGGCGCCATGCTGCTGCTGGCGTTCGGGCAGGTGGTGACGCTGCTCGAGGATGCGCAGCGCGACCTGGAACAGGCGCGGGCCGAGCGGCTGCAGGCGGTGGCCGACAGCGAGGCGCGGCTCAAGGCGGTGATCGAGACCGCCACCGACGGGATCCTGGCGGTGGATGGGCAGGGGGTCATCATGCTCGCCAACGGTGGCGCCGCGCGGCTGCTGGGGGGCAAGCGGCGGGACATGATCGGGAAGCGGCTGTCGGAGCTGCTGCCGCCGGAGGCGGCGCAGTCGCTCGACCGGCGGCTGGTGGACGTGCATCGCGCCACGCCGGGGCGGCAGGCGGTGTTCGAGGTGCACCGGGCGGGCGCCGGGGGGCGCGAGATGCCGCTCGAGGTGGCGGCCAGCACCTACCGGCGGGACGGCGAGCTGCTGGACATCTTCGTGCTGCGCGACGTGAGCGAGCGGCGCCGGGGCGAGGCGGAGCGGGCCGAGCTGCAGGCGCGGCTGGCGCAGTCGCTGCGGATGGAGGCGCTGGGGCGGCTGGTGAGCGGCGTGGCGCACGAGCTCAACAACCCGCTGGCCGCGATCCTCACCTTCAGCGAGCAGCTGCTGGCGGAGCGGCCGCCGGAAGACGGGCCCGGTCCGCTCGGCACCATCCGGGAGCAGGCGCGGCGGGCGCGGATGATCGTGCGCGACCTGCTCACCTTCGTGCGGCGGCGGGAGGAGCGCCGCGCCCCGGCCGAGATGGCGCTCATCGTGGACCGGACGGTGCGGGCGCTGGAGAACGACTTCACCCGCCAGGGGGTGCGGCTCACCGTGCAGCTGGCGCCCCGGCTGCCCACCATCGTCTGCGACGCCACCGCGCTGGAGCAGGTGCTCACCAACCTGCTGGACAACGCCGCCCGCGCCACCCCTGGCGGCTCGGTGACCCTCAGCGTGGCAAAGGAGGGGGAGGGCATCCGGATGCAGGTGGAGGACGACGGGCCCGGCATCCCCAGCGAGCACTTCGCACGGCTGTTCGAGCCGTTCTTCACCACCCGCGGCACCGGGGAGGGGACGGGGCTCGGGCTGTCGGTGTCGCTCGGGATCATCGAGCAGCATGGCGGCGTGCTGCGGGCGGAGAACCGGGTGCCGGAGAGCGGGGCGCGGTTCATCGTCTGGCTGCCGCTCGGCATGGCCACCGCGGAGATCACCCGGGCGCCGCAGTCGCCGCCCGGGGCCGCGCTCGGCGCGCCGGGGCTGGTGCTGCTGATCGATGACGAGGCCGCGGTCCGCGCCAGCCTGCGGCGCTACTTCGAGCGGCAGGGGTGGACGGTGGACGAGGCCGCCGATGGCCGGGAGGGGATTGAGAAGCTCGAGACCGTGGCCCCCGACCGCGACTACGACCTCATCATCTGCGACCTCAAGATGCCCGGCGTCTCGGGGCTCGACGTGCACCAGTGGATCCGCACCCGGCACCAGGAGCTGCTGGGGCGGCTGGTCTTTGCCTCCGGCGACACCGCCACCCCCGAGACGGCGGAGTTCCTGGCCAGCAACGAATGCGCGGTGCTGGAGAAGCCCTTCGAGCTGGCCGAGCTCGCGGCCACGGTGGCCCGGGTCCGGGCCGCCGCCGCCGACCCCGCCTGACTGCCACTTCGGCCCGGCGCCCTGCCGGGCCGGCCCCCGCTCCCCCCACCAGTGCTGCCAGCCTGACCGGATTCTCCCCGGTCTGGCCCGGCACGCCGGCTGCATCTGGTGCCGGCGCGCCGCCCGGGTACCGTGCCCGGCCCGCGCTGAACCCATAGCGACTGATCCAGGAGGAACCGATGACCATCATGATCCGCCGCCCCAGTGAACTGCGCCGCCTCAACCAGGTGCTGGACGCCGCCTTCACCGGCTGGCCCTTCACCAGCGACGCGGGTGACCTCGTGACGTCCGCGTGGGTGCCGCCGACCGACGTGTTCGAGGATGCCGACGGGCTCAAGATCGTGGCGGAGCTGCCCGGGCTCACCCGGGAGGACGTGAAGCTGACGGTGGAGCACCAGACCCTGACCCTGCGGGGCGAGAAGAAGCAGGTGGCGGAGGAGAAGTCCACCCGGGTGCACCGCTACGAGCGGAGCTACGGGGCCTTCGAGCGGAGCTTCACGCTGCCCAGCACGGTGGACGTGACGCGGGTGGAGGCCACGTTCGACCACGGCGTGCTGACCGTGACGCTGCCCAAGGCGGAGCAGGCCAAGCCGCGGACGATCGAGGTGAAGGTCGGGTAGGGCGGTAGGGCGGTAAGGCGGTAGGGCGGTAAGGCGGTAAGGCGGTAAGGCGGTAGGGGTTGGATACCGCCCTACCGCCCTACCGCCTTACCGCTTCCCGCCTCGACCGGCTACGCCCTAGTACCAGGCAATGGGCGCCTCATCCAGGTTGATGTAGATCTGCTTGGTCTCGAGGTACTCCTCGACGCCCCAGTGGCCCAGCTCGCGGCCGAAGCCGGACATCTTGTAGCCGCCCCAGGGGGCCTCGAGCATGGTGGGCTGCATGTGGTTCACCCAGACGATGCCGGCCTCGAGGGCGCGGGTCACCCGGAAGGCCTTGAAGATGTCGCGGGTCCAGACCGCGGCGGCCAGGCCGTAGGGCGTGGCGTTGGCGATCTCGAGGGCGTGGGCCTCGTCCTTGAACGGGATGACGCTCATCACCGGGCCGAAGATCTCCTCCTGCGCGATGCGGGCGCCGTTGTCCACGTCGTAGAAGATCGTGGGCTCGACGTACCACCCCTTGCTGTGCTGCTTCGGGGTGCCGCCGCCGGCGGCCACCTTGGCCTCCTTCTTCCCGATGTCGAGGTAGCCCTTCACCCGGTCGCGCTGCTCGGCGCTCACCAGCGGGCCCATCTTGGTCTCCCGGTCGATGCCGGGGCCGACCTTGATGGTCTTCGCCTTGGCGGCGCAGGCGTCGACGAACTTCCTGTAGATGTCCTGCTGCACCAGTACCCGGCTGCCGGCGGAGCAGACCTCGCCCTGGTTGATGAACACCCCGAAGAGCGCGCCGTCCACGGCCGCCTCGAAGTCGGCATCGGCGAAGAAGATGTTGGGCGACTTGCCGCCCAGCTCCAGGCTCACCCGCTTGAGCTGATCGGCGGCGCTCCGCATGATGATCTTCCCCACCTCGGCCGAGCCGGTGAAGGCGATCTTCCGCACGTCGGGGTGCGCCACGAGCGGGCCGCCGCACTCGGGGCCCATCCCGGTGACGATGTTGATGACGCCCGGCGGCAGCCCGCAGGCCTCGAAGTCCTTCGCCAGCTCGAGCAGCGACAGCGGCGTCTGCTCCGCCGGCTTGATCACCACCGTGCAGCCGGCGGCGATGGCGGGCCCGAGCTTCCAGGCGGCCATGGCGAGCGGGTAGTTCCAGGGGATGATCTGCCCCGCCACGCCCATGGGCTCCTTCACCGCCATGACCATGGCGTTGGTGGGGACGGGGATCACCTCGCCGTTGATCTTGGTGGCCAGCCCGCCGTAGTACTCGAAGCAGACGGCGGAGTCGTCCATGTCGTACTCGGACTCGACGATGGGCTTGCCGGAGTTGAGGGTCTCGATCCGGGCCAGCTCGTCGCGCCGGGCGCGGATCCGCTCCGCGATGCGGAACAGGACGCGGCCCCGCTCCTGGGCGCTGGTGGCCTTCCAGCCGCCGTAGAAGGCGGCCTTGGCGGCGGCCACCGCGTCGGCGACGTCGGCGGCCTCGCCGGCGGGGCAGGTGGCGAGGACGCCCTCGGTGGCCGGGTCGAAGACGTTGAAGGTCTTGCCGCTCCGGGCGTTGACGAACTTTCCATTAATGAACATCTGGTACGCGGTCACGATCGGGACTCCGGCGGTGGGGTGGGGCGGGTCGGGGGGCGGTCCGGGGATCGGGCAGGTGAGCACCGGGCCGGTGGCGCGGCGTCACTTGTCGGGCACGGGCGGCGTCCCCATTATGCCCCTATTCTACCCTTCCACTGCGGATCGGCAATGCACGGCTCGGCGCGCGCGCTCCTGACCCCACGCACCACGGTGGCCCTGCTCGGGGTCCTCGCGGCGCTGGGGTGCAGCGAGGCCGCCACCGGGCCGCGCTCGGTGCCGATCGGCCTGCAGGTGGTGGGCGACAGCGCGCAGGCCGGGGTGGTCGGCGCGCCGCTCGACTCGGCGCTCACGGTGTTCGTCTACGACAAGTACGGCCAGGCGGTGCCCGGGGCGCTGGTGCGCTTCTCGGTGGCGGCGGGCCAGGGGAGCGTGGACCCGCGCACCCGGACCACCGGGCCGGACGGGCTGGCGCGCTCCACCTGGCGGTTGCCGCGGCTGGTTGGCCGGTACCAGGCCCACGCGGTGGCGGCGGGCCTCGATTCCCTCACCTTTGCCGCCACCGCCCGGCCCGGTCGGCCCGCCGCTGTGACCATGCTGAGCGGGGCCGCGCTCGCCGCGCCGGCGGGCTCCGCGGTCGACAGCGCGGTGACCGTGCTGGTGCAGGACGCCTACGGCAACCCGGTGCCCGGCGCCGGCGTGAGCTTCACCCCCCGGGAGGGCTCGGGGCGCGTGGTCCCCGCGAAGGCCCAGACCGACTCGCTCGGCCACGCGCGCGCGGTCTGGACCCTGGGGGAGCGGGGGGTGCACGGGCTGGTGGTGCGCGCCGATTCCCTGCCGCCGCTCACGCTGCGGGCCACCGCGCTGCCGGCGCTGGCGGCGGTGAGCACCGTGCCGGTGCGGCTCAGCTGGACGGAGTACGGGGTCCCGGTGCCGGGCGGGGGTGAGGTTGGTGCGCCATCGGTGCGCCCCGCGCCGCCCAGCGCGCTGGGCTGTTGGCGGAACGCGCTGGGTGCCGTCGCGCTGGAGCCGGGAGGGTGCGGGGAGTAGGGGGAGACGTCCTGTTTGGAAGGGCAACGGGGGCGACCAGGTGGTCGCCCCCGGTGTGTTTCCGGGTCCGATGGAGGAGGCCTGGGCGCGTGGCCCTCAGGCGAGCTGGTGTGGAGCCGAGCGGTGCCGGGCGGTCGGCGGGGTGGCGCGCGGGGTGGACCGAAGTGCGTAGCCGCCCTGCCGGAGCGCGGCCTCCAGCTTCCACTCCCAGCCGGGCCACCGCGTGGCCTGGGGCGCGAGGTCTCCGATGAACCGGCGGGCGGTCCCCCGCAGGGTACGCGGGTCGAGACCGAGCGCGTGGGCCACGCGTTCCATGGGTGAGGGCGTTCGCCCGGTGGCGACAATGAGCCGATGCAGTGCGCGCCAGTCGTGGGGGGTGTAGCTGCCAAAGTCCCGGAGGCGCCGGGCGAGCGTGCTGCGGGGTACCGCCGGCGGTGCCGGCGGATGGGTGAAGCAGTCGATCAGCGCCGCGATCGGCTCCGCACGGCCGGTGCGCCTGATCACATAGCGCGCAAGCGTCTCGGGGGTCGGTGGCGTGCGGCTCCGGATCGCGGCGCGGATCGCCGACGGGGTGGGGGAATCACCCACGACGCCAACCTGGCGCCACCCTTCCAGCAGGCGCCCGGTCCAGTCCAGGCGGAGGCGGGGCTGCTCGAGCAGCAGGCAGGTGGGGCACCAGGGGAGGAAGTGCCTGTCGGCGAGCTGGTCAGGGAAGTCGCGGAGGGAAGGCAGGTCCAGGTGGGCAATGAGGATCGTGCCGAGTGGCGCGCCCGCGACGCCACGCGGTGGCCAGTACTGCTCGTCCGAGGTCGGGTCGAGGAGGGAGAGCGGCATGCAGCCTCCGGAGGACGGGCGCCCACGACTTGGGCGCGATGCCTTACACTACGATATCCCCCCCCCCCCATAGTCAAGACGGCAGGAAGTGCCGGGTGCGGCAATGGCCCAGATTGGCACAGGGAAGTCTGGCGGGGCGGCGCGCAAGGGGACACTGTTGACGATAGACCGGCGGCGCGGTGCCAGCGGTCTCGCGAGAGTTGTTTCGAGGAATGCAGTATTGAGTACTCCCCTTTGCTTCTCGTCCCGGCCGCGCAGCCGAGGACCCGCCGCACTTCTGATCGCCCTTCTAGCTTGTGCAGCTCCCGGCAGGGGGTCGCGGGCTGTCGGGGAGGCCGATTGGGCTCCGGGCCCGGACACGGTACTGGTCCTGGCTGCGGACCCGGGGGAATGCTTCGCCTGCAACCGACGACTCGCCGGTTGGATCCGACGGACGCAGAGCGCACGGCCTAGCCTCGGACTCGTGCTCACCCGGGCACCGACCGAGCAAGAACGAACGGTGATCGCCCTGCACCGGCTGCGAAGCCTTGGGGTCTACCACGTCGACCCCGTAGTCGCAGCGTCGGGGTCGAACGGGATCGTCCTGGCGTTCGTCGATGGTGCATTGGTTGGGGCGGCGTCTGTCGACAGCGGAGCCGCGGATTCGCTTCTGGCGCGCTACCTGCGGCCTGCCATCCGGTGAAGCCGGCGGAACGCTGCGGAACTGCGGGTTCGTTGGAGAGTACCCAGGCCTATGACCACCCTTGACCGACGGAGAGTCCCATGACGACAACCCCGAGCTCCCTACGTGCACGTGTACCGGTCCTTCTGGCGGTTCTCGGGCTCCTGTTGACCGGTCCGACCCGCGCCGCCAACGCGTGCACCACGGGCTGCAACGAGATGAGCACCGACGAGGGCTATTGCTGGACCGCGTGCTGCGCCAACTGCCACTGCTGTCCGTGATGGCGTGTCGCCGGCTCGCCGTGCAACGGAGCACATGGGCCCTCCTGCTCATGTGCTCCATCCTGCCTGGATGCTCCCGGGAGGCCGCCCCGCGGGACGCCGCGGATGCCGGTCCCCGGCTCCGACTGCTGCACGCGGTGACCCTGCACGAGGACAGCGCCCACTTCCTTGCGCGCCCGGTGGCCATGCGGGTGCAACCGACGGGTGGCGCGTTCATCCTGTCCGACATCGGGACCAATCGCGTGAGCGTGTTCTCGCGGACGGGCGAGTTCCAGCGGGAATTTGGCCAGCCCGGGAGCGGGCCCGGTGAGCTGGAGGGGCCGGCGGCGGTCTTCGAGGTGGGAGACACCCTCCTCGCGGTCTACAACATGGGCCACCGGAGCCTGCTGCTCTTCGACAGCCGCAGTGCCAGGTTCCTCCGCAACATCCGCCTGCCGGGCTATCCGTCGTCCGCGCAGCCGCTCGTGCGGCGCGACACCGCCTGGCTCGGCGCCCGCAATCCCGGGACTGGACGGGGCATCGTCGCCGTGGACCTTGCGACGGACTCCGCCGCGGAGATGCTCCCGTTGCCCACGGAGTACGCACGGTACCCCGAGACGGCTCGCTTCTCCGGCACCCCCATCGCCGGTGGTGACGGTGATACGCTGATCGTCGGTTGGAGTCCCTTCGAACCGATCTGGATTGTTGACCGGCAAACGGGCCGCATCGATACCGTGGCGGTCCCGCGCCGCGCCAGGCGGGGAACGGTCCGCGCCAGCCTTGAAGCTGCCGGTGGCGGCCTCGAGGACATCGTTGAACGGGTATCCGCGATCGGGGGCATCGGCCGGCTGCATGGCGGCGAGATCGTGCTGGTCCACTTCGACAAGCGGGTCCCGGCCCCCGCAATCCGGCGGATTGTCTCGGAGGTGTTCGTGTCGGTGCTCGACCTGCGGAGAGGCCAGGCGTGTGTCGATGCGCGCGTGCCTGCGACCGGTGATGCGCTCCCGGTGGTCGCGCTGGCAGGGGACAGCCTGTTCGTGCTGTCGCAGACGGTCGCGGACTCCAGCGTCACCACGCGGATCGCCGCCTATGCCATCGAGACCAGTGACTGCCGGTGGGAGCCGGCACGCCATGGGGCGCCATTTCTCGAATAGGCGCTGCTGTCCGGCGGTTGGGCGGGACACGGGGGCGACCAGGTGGTCGCCCCGATTCGTTTCCGGGTCTGATGGACGAGGTCCGGGCGCGTGGCTGCCGAGGGGCCGTGGCCCTCAGGCGAGTTGGTGTGGGGCCGAGCGGTGCCGGGCGGTCGGCGGGGTGGCGCGCGGGGTGGACCGAAGTGGGTAGCCGCCCCTCCGGAGCGCGGCCTCCAGCTTCCACTCCCAGCCGGGCCACGCGGTGGCATGAGACGAGAGGTCCCCCAGCAGGCGGTGGGTATCTGCGCGGAGGGTCCGGGGGTCGAGGCCCAGGAGGTGGGCCAGCCGCTCCAAGGCGGTCGCCACGCGACTGGTGGCCAGGATCAGGCGGTGCAGCGCGCGCCAGTCGCGGGCGGAGTACTTGCCAAAGTCACGGAGGTGCCGGGCGACGGTGCTGTCGGAGAGGGCCGGCGCGAGGTCCGAACGTTCAAAGCAAGTGAGGAGGGCGGCGACGGGCTCGCTCCGGCCGGTCCGGCGACGGATGTAGCGCACCAGGGTATCGGGTGTCGGGGGCGTGCGGTCCCGGATGGCGCACTGGATTGCACTCGGGGTTGCGGGCTGGTCCCGCGTGAGGCGAAGTGTCCCGAATTGCCGGCGGCTCCCGGCGAGGGCGTCCAGCCAGCGGAGCGGGATCCGCTCATCGGCGAGGAGCAGGCAGGTGGGGCACCAGGGATGGAAGAGCTTGTCGGCCAAGGGGGAGGGGAGGTCCACGAGCCCGTCCAGCCTGGCGACGAGAATCGTGCCGAGGGGCGCCATGAGGCCGCGTGGCGGCCAGTAGAACTCATCAGAGACCGGGTCGAGGAGCGAGAGCGGCATGGACGGCTCCGGGCGGGCGACGAACGCGGCTGGGTTGGGCTGGCACACAGTAGGATAGCCCCCCCCCCCCGGCGTCAAGGGGGCAGGAAGTTCCGGGTGCAAGGACGACCCAGAATTGCGATTTGGGTGTATGGCGTGAGTTGGTTGCGCTGGCTAGTGTATCATCACTTGGGGCGGCAAGTGCAGTGATGGGGCTGGACATGTAACACCCGCGTTGGAGACCTCAACCCAGCCGTGGGGGGCTACCCAGCGGATGCAGCCGCCGGATTGATAGATCCGGTGATCCGCCCCGGTTTCTCCGGAGACTCGGTTATTCGAGTGCGTCAAATCCGGCCGTGGCCGTCCGGGTGCGGTGATACTGCTCTTCCAGGGCGCCGTAGACCTGCCAATGGGCGCGCCAGTCGCGCGCGATCTCCGACCGCAGTCGCCCATCCAGTTGCGCCCGGACCGGCTGGCGCGTGGGGTCGGCCCGCGGCCGCTGCGGCTGGTAGCAGGTCCACGAAGCGATCCGCGGCACGGTGCAGATCGGCTCGGCTCCGAAGGCCTCGCGGTGGGCCTCGAAGGACCCCACGATCACGTCCCGCGGCGGTCGAGCTCCGCTTGGGCAAGATGGGTCGACGCCTTGCGCAGGCTCTCGTTGGCTCGCCGGAGCTCCCGATTCTCCCGCTCCAGCGCCGTGCTCCGCCGCTGGTCCATGCAGTCTCGGGCAATGGCAGCGCAAGATGAAGTGGCACCTGTGGCAGCGATGCGGTCCAGCCTTGTTCCCTCGCCATCCCGTAAGGACGCCCTTCATGCACGGAAGACACTCCAAGTGTTTTGTGATCATCACCGCAATCCTAGCGTCGTGCACAAGGCCAGAGTCGCAGCCCGGGCGCCATCACCCAGATCCCCATTTCCTTGTCCGCGAGATTCAACCCACGGACACGATTGCGCTCCTGGCGCAATCGTCGGACTCCATGTTGCTTCCTCAGCCCGGTGCCGATTCTGTGCAGTGGCGAACCATCGGGCAACTCCAAGGCGACGAGGCTCAGGTGTTGGGGGAGATTACGCAGGTGCTCCCCACACCAGACGGCCGGCTATTGCTGCTAGACCGCAAGTCATCGCAGGTACACGTCTACTCGCCAACCGGCACACACCTCGCCGACATCGGCCGACCAGGGCGCGGCCCTGGGGACCTCTTCAGCCCCATGGCGATGGCGATGGGTCCCGATGGCTCCCTGCTGATCGGCGACATGCAGCGCAGGATTCAGAAGTTCCGGCCAGACGGGAATTCCTTCGCGTTTGACACCAGCTTCAGTCTTATTGCGTCTCCGATCGGCCTATGCACAGTCGATTCACTCATCATTGTGCAAGGAAGCGACATGGCAGGGGAGTCGCTCATCCAAGAGTACGACTCCCAAGGCCACCTTGTCCGGCGCTTCGGATCGGTGTACCGCTCACCGCTGGAGGTGGTGAACCTCGAGGGAGCCAGGGGTGTTCTCGCATGCGACAGCGCACGCGGCCTGATCGGCTTCGCCCCGCATGGGCTGATCGGAGAATTCCGGGTGTTTTCACTCGACGGTGCGACGATTCGCCTCACCATTCTCGAGGGCTTCAATCCGATCGCTGTAACGGAGCTGCCCAACGAGGGCTTCGAGACCCATCTCCCCGATGGCGACATCCACGGCGTGCGATCGCTAACTCGGCTTCAGTCAGGGGCGTGGGTGCTCCAGGTGTCCGTGACAACGCGTGAGCTTCTCAAGGAAGGCGTCTTAACGCAAAAGGTCATCACTCTTTTCCTGCCGGATTCTGGGCGCGGGTACCCTGCCTCATCGCGGATGCCGCTTCTACTCGCGAATACAGGGCGACGTCCGATCTACCTCACCTCAGCTCTGTTTCCCCAAATCACCTGGCGGATCGACAAATGAGGCGCGATATCCTGCGGGCATGGGGAAACACGCTTGTCATGGGAATCCTCGCACTCGTGGCGAGTTTCTTCGCGGTTAGGGCGCTGCGCGGAGGCAACGGTACCACCAATGCCGCTCTTGGCACGGTGTCGCGAGTGTATGAGGACTCGGCAGGTCCTCAGCTTGTGCTGGTCTACATCGGTAAGTCCACCTGTGCCTGGTGTCGCCACCGTGACCTGCCAGGTTTGCTGGATACCGCGCAGAGTCGAATGACACACTTCGCGACCGCGCAAGGGATCTCCTACGCATCAGTCGCCGTCTCCGTTGACCATAGCGCGCATTCTGGCCTTTCCCATCTTCGAGAGGTGGGGGCATTTACGGAGTACGTCGCTGGAGGTGGGTGGTCGGGTGTGTCTGTGGCCCCCTACGTATGGGAGCACCTGCCCGGCCAAGCGGCGACACCGCAAGTGCTGGTCTTCTACAGGTGGGTGTCCAAGTCAAGCGCCGCGGGCGACCCGGTGCTCTTCACTGTCGACAGTATCCGGCAGGCCGGTCGTTTTGTTGGCCTTCGGGAAATCGCCGAGTGGACACGAACCGGGAACCCGCTTCCCACCTTCGCGTCGCGCTGAGCCAGCCGCATTGTAGTACAGGCGTCTACCAGCGACGACACCCACGGCCAACGATCCCGTTACCTGGAGCACAACCATGGACCTTGGACTCTCCCGTTCCGTTCGATCGTTGATTGTGATCGCATGCGTCGCTCTTGGCATCCTCTTCGGGACGATGCTAGACCCAGTCGCCGTCGCAGCAGCCTCGGCGTGTGAGAATGATGCATGTGGCGTGGCCAATGGCAACTGCTTTCCCAGTGATGTGCCGTACAACTGTCGCGAGACGGGCCTCGGGTGTAAGAGCACCGCGTGCTAGCCCGCTAACGACGAGATCTCTCACTTGGAGGTGAAATGTTTCGACTCCGAAGCAAGCTGCGCTTCGTGACCGAGTATTCGGAAGCCTGGCGCAAGGTCTTGTCGCTCGCCCTGCCTCTTTGTGGCGCGCTAGCGGGAGCCGTGTCACCGCTTGGGGCGGTGCCGATGTGCGAGGATGACATGTGCGATGGAATGACCTGCGTGTCGAGCGACCTGCACTACAGCTGCAATGCCGCGCATGGAGGGGGTTGTTCGGCAACCAAGTGCTGATGTTGTGACGCGCTCGCGGATTTCGCCACGGTTTCACTCCTCACAAGGAGCAATCGCGATGAGAGTGATCGGATGGAGGACGCTCGTGGTCGCTGGTGCCGCGCTGAGTGGTGGCGTTGGCGCTGCGGTAGAAGTGCGGGCTGAAACCTCACAACCCTGTGAGAAGAACATCTGCACCTACAATTCCGGCTGGGGTTGCGACTACACAAACGTTCAGTACAACTGTGACCTCAAAGGCAGCAACGAAGGCGGAGGATGCAAGTCGACCAGATGCTAGGATGAATTCCTTGACAGCACTGGAGCCCAGAATGCGAGCCAGTCGATTGATCGTGGTTGGCGCCTGTATCGCGGTGGGAGCGGGGGCTGGAATCAGCCGCCCGGCCGCGGGAGCACAGGCTTGTGAGAATGACGCATGCAATACGATGTATGGCAGCTGCCAGGACAGCGACGTACCATATAATTGCGACAAGGTAGGCAACGATTGTAAGAGTACGAAGTGCTAGCGTCCAGAGGTGGTAATAGGACCCGTGTTCGGTGATTTGTTGACTAAACCTACCGGACGGGGGCCGATGGCACCGCTCCTGACGGACGCCCAATGGATCAAGTGTGCTTGGAGGAGGATACCCGGACACTCGGGCCGGGGGCGCTGGGCTCGGATGACTGCGCCGCTTGGGGCGCCTCCGCCGCCCGCTGATGCTCGGTGAAGGTCTGCCGCGGTGACCGCCCCGCCTCCTCCCCGGCGGGCAGACACCTCATCGTGTTCGAGATGCAATGCTCCACTGCCTGCTAGCAGTACTCCAAACCTCCGTGGGAGGATGCCCCCCTCTGCAGGAGGTAGTGTTGGCCCAGCGCGACCTCGCATTCACTTCGCCCCCGCTCGACCTCACGTACGCCTCAGGGCTCGTTGACTCGACTCTCCACGTCTACCTGAGGGACGATGCTGCACCGGCGTTGTACCTTCTCAAGCCTGACGGCGATACGGTACGCACGCTAATGCGGCGCGGGCGAGGCCCCGGTGAGGTCAGCCAGCTGCGCGCGCTGGGCTGGATGGGGGATACCCTTTGGGTGATTGACGGAGCGCTTCAACGAATCACTCTCCTGCCAGCCGGTTCTCGTGGGGTGATGACCTGGCGGTATCAGGAGAAGTGCCGCACGCTGGACCCATGGGCGATCCTTCGGGATGGTCGTTGTCTCATGGGGCAGGCGCCCGGGCCTGGCCGCAAGGATGGTGACCCCATGGTCGTTGAGGTGGGCGCGCGTTCTGATGGGGGTACTGATACCATCCTGGCTCTATCGACCGCCAATGCCTACTCCCGGTTCAGGTGGAATGATGGGCAGGCCAACCTCCCTCAGCCCTTTGGTGACAACCCGCTCTTCGCGATCGCGCCGACCAGCGACTTTGTCGTGGTAGCCACGAGGGAGGCGGCGACATCGCCGGGGACGGCGACATTCGGCTTGCGTGTTTGGAGCATGAAGAGTGGCTGGGGGGCAACCACGAGGTACGAGTATCGGCCCCGTCCGCTTGCGAAGCAGAGCCGAGACAGCGCGGTGACCGCTCTGCTTGCCCTGGTGACGCGCAACAGCCCCGTAACACCGGTAACGGCGGATTCAATCCGCCGCAAGCTGTACACTCCGCGATTCCTGCCCCCCCCTGACGATGGCGTTTGTGGCCAGAGACTCACTCATCTGGCTTGGGGTGCGAGAACTCGAAGTAGGGCAAGGATTCCAGGGTCACAAGCAGTATCGGGTATTTGACTGGAACGGCGCCCAGGTCCGGACTGTCGGCCTGCCGGCGAACGCGCGACCGTTCGATGCCTATGGGCCGTTTGTGTGGTGTGTGGTGTTGGACGGTGACGAGGTACCCACCATTGTCCGATACAGTATCGGCAATCTGAAGGCGACCAACAAACCCCGCTGAGCCGGGGAGGGTTAGTGGAAGGCACCCGGCACGCCGTCAACGCACCCGCCGGCTGCCTGCGACCACATGCGTCGTGCCGCGGGCTCAGCGACTTCGCACGACGCGCTGTGCTCTGCCGAGCCGCAGCTCTCGCTTGCTGGATGGGCTGTGGCCCGGCACCTCTACCGTCGGTACTTGCCTTCGATCCGCCCCGCTCGCCTGCGCAGGTGGAGCTTCTGGCGCTTGTCGAGGCTTGTGGTCAAGCTTCCCCGGCCTTTGAGCAGCTGATGGCTCACATCCGTAGGAACGGCCCGCTGCGGGCGGTTGCGGCCGCCGCAGATGGCCCGACGCTGTTCGGCTCGGCTTACGCCCAGAATGACGAACCCCTGCTGACGATCGACCTCGAGGACTTCCGCCATCTCCCGCTATCCGTCGCAGGGTGGAGTACGGACAGCAACTGGGCGCTGACTCGTTGCGAATTGCTCGCGCATGAGTTGTCCGAGGCTGACCACTACCGCAGGTTGTGGCTTCTCGAGGATTCAGCGCAACGTGCCCAGGGCTTCACGCGCAGAGTGCGTGAGGCACATCGTGTGGCACTGGCGATAGAACGCGGGATTGCACGGGACATGAAGGTGGGGCAACCTTTTGCCCCACGTACTGCCGCGGCTTGCGCCAGGGACACGATCCTCTACTCCGTGATCGGGAATCACACCGAAGCCATTGTCCTGGGGCGGAACCAGCAGGTACTCCGGACGTACTTCTTGGCCGATTCCGTGGCATGCCCACCGCCCGATCCCAGGTGACCGTGGGATCAGACGGCTTGCTCCGCTGGTGTGCAGTCCACCCGTTGCTTGCCTCGGAGGGGCTGGTGTCGGGGCCCGAGGCCTCGGAGTGGGCCTTCCCTGCTCTCACCTCCTACCCGTCCCGGAGAATCTCCCGTGCCGCGTTGTACCCGCACGCGCCCATCACGCCGCCGCCCGGATGGGTGGCCGCGCCGCACATGTAGAGCCCGCGGATGGGGGTGCGGTAGTCCGCGTAGCCCGGCACCGGCCGCATGAACGAGAGGCTCGAGAGCGACATCGTCCCCTGCATGATGTTCCCGCCCGTCAGCCCGTACACCCGCTCGATGTCCTGCGGCGCCAGCACCTGGTAGTTGTGCACCGCCTTGCGGAAGTTGGGCGCGTACTCCGTCATGATGTCAATGCACCGCTCGGCGTAGTGCTTCTTGTTCTCCTCCAGCGATCCCGCATCCCTGGCCAGGGTGTTGGGGAAGTACTGGGTGAACATCGACATCACGTGCATGCCCTTCGGGGCCACGGTGTCGTCGAGCGAGCTCGCGATGGTGGCCTCGACGATCGGGTCCTTCGAGATGTAGCCGTACTTCGCCGGGTCGAAGGCCTTCTCGATGTACTCCCGGGTGGGGCAGAGGTGGATGGTGCCGCGGTGCTGCGGGCCCACGGTGTTGCCCCGAAGGCAGGTGAAGTCCGGCACCTCGCTGAGGGCCAGGTTCACCTTGGCGCTGCCGCTGGCGTAATCGATGGCGCGCACCGACTCGACGAAGTCCTCGGGCAGCTGCCTCGGATCCATCAGCTTGAGGAAGGTCAGGTTGGCGTCGATGCCGGAGATGACCTTCTTGGCCTTGAGCTCGGTGCCGTCGGCCAGCACCACGCCGGTGGCCTGGCCGCCGGAGACCAGGATCTTCGTGACGGTGGCGTTGACCCGGATCTCGGCGCCCTTCTCCTTCGCGGCGGCGGCGATGGCGTTCGACAGCGCGCCCATCCCGCCCTTCACGTAGCCCCACACCCCGCGCACCCCGTTGCACTCGCCCATCACGTGGTGGAACAGCACGTACGCCGTCCCCGGCATGGAGGGGGTGGCGAAGGCGCCGATGATGGCGTCGGTGGCGATGGTGGCCTTGAGCTCCTCCGACTCGAACCAGCGGTCGAGGATCGGGTTGGCGGCGCCGGTCAGGATCTCGATGGCCTTCTGCCCGTCGGTGCCGAGCTTGCGGAAGCCCAGGCCGAGCTTGAGGAGCTCGATCAGGTTGCCGGGCTTCATGGACCAGGGGTTGGGCGGGGTCTGGACCAGGGTGGGCTCCAGGAAGTCGGCCACCCGCTCGAGCATCGCCTCGTACTTCGGCAGCGCCGCGGCGTCCTTCTTGGAGAACTTGGAGACCTCGCGGTGGGTCATTTCCTTGTCCGGCCCCATCAGGAGGTAGCGGCCGTCGGGGAAGGGCGTGAAGCTCGAGGGGCTCCGGGGGAGCATCTCGAAGCCGTGCCGCTTGAGCTCGAGGTCGCGGATGATCTCGGGGCGGAAGAGGCTGTTGACGTAGCTCGCGGTGGACATCTTGAAGCCGGGCCACAGCTCCTCGGTCACCGCGCAGCCGCCGACCAGCTCGCGGCGCTCGAGGACCAGGACCTTGCGGCCCGCGCGGGCCAGGTAGGCGGCGGTGACGAGGGCGTTGTGCCCGCCGCCGATGAGGATGGCGTCGTAGGTGGTGGCCATGCGGTGCTCCGGCGTTGCGGCCGGCCCGGGGGGCCGGCGAGGGGACGAGTGCGGGCGATGACGGCCGGGCGGGGGGCGCGCGGGGGCGCGCCCCGCGGGCGTCACCATTCGTCCTTGTCGAGCCGGAGCCCCACGCCCCCGGCGGCATCCCACGAGACGGAGTGGGACGGGGCGGCGGCGCGGGGGGCGGCCTGGCGGGCAGGGCGGGGGTGCGGCATCGGGGGACAAGCTAGTGCGCGGGAAGCGGGGGGGTAAGGTCCCCGTGACGGGGGCTACTGGCCAACTTCCGTGTGTGGCGTAGATTGGTGCCGCTGTCCGGCGGCATCTCCCCCATGCCCGCCCCGGGAGCCGCCGTGCCGCACACTCGTGTCCTCGCCAGGGATCAGGCGACCAACCCCGTCCGGGAACCCCTGCGCGACGTGCTGGAGCGACTCTCCGTCATCGGCGAGATGACCCTGGCCATGAGCCAGGCCACGACCGCCGAGCAGATCTACCGTCACGCCCTCGCCGCCATCGCCGCGGTGGCCCGCACCCCGCGGGCCTCCGTGCTGCTGTTCGACCCCGACGGCGTGCTCCGCTTCAAGGCGTGGCAGGGCCTCTCCGACGGCTACCGGGCGGCGGTCGAGGGGCATACCCCGTGGGCCCCGGGGCAGCCGGCGCCCGACCCGATCCATATCCCCGACGTCTCCCGCGACACCAGCCTGGGGCGCTACCAGGCCATCATCCTGGGCGAGGGGATCCGCGCGCTCGGGTTCTTCCCGCTGGTCACCGGCGGCGGGACCATCGGCAAGTTCATGGTGTACTGGGACCGCCCGCACACGCCGGCGCCGCTCGAGCTGCAGCTGATGCGGAACATCGCGGCGCACACCTCCTTCGCGCTCGACCGCCAGCGGCTGGTGGACGAGCTGCAGGCGGAGCGGCGGCTGTTCATCGGCGGGCCGACCGTGCTGTTCCAGTGGGCCCGCACCGACGGCTGGCCGGTGGAATACGTCTCGCCCAACGTGGAGCAGCAGTTCGGCTGGCCCGCGGCCGCCCTGATCGCGGGCCGCATGCGCTACGCCGACCTCGTCCACCCCGACGACCTGCCCCGCGTGGCGGCGGAGGTCCGGGAACACCTGGCCTCGGGGCGCGACGCCTTCCAGCAGGAGTACCGGATCCGCCACGCCGCCGGCGGGTGGCGCTGGGTGACCGACTTCACCGTGGTGCCGCCGGCCGCCGGCCGCGCGGACCACCTGGTGGGCTACCTGCTCGACATCACGGAGCGGAAGGCGGCGGCGGAGGCGCTCCAGCAGGCGGAGGCGCGGCTCCGCGAGACGCAGCGGCTGGAGAGCCTCGGCGTGCTCGCGGGCGGCATCGCGCACGACTTCAACAACCTGCTGATGGGCATCCTGGGGAACGCGGGGCTGGCGCTCAACGAGCTGGCGCCGGCCTCGCCCGTCCGCTCCACGGTCCAGGACATCGAGACCGCCGCGCGGCGCGCCGCGGACCTCACCCGCCAGCTGCTGGCCTACTCCGGGAAGGGCCACTTCGTGGTGCAGCCGCTCGACCTCTCCGCGCTGGTGGAGGAATCGGGGCAGCTGCTGCGCACGGTGATCTCCAGGCGGGCCACGGTGCAGGCGCGCCTGGCCCCCGGGCTGCCGGCGGTCGAGGGGGACGCCACCCAGCTGCGGCAGGTGGCGATGAACCTGCTCACCAACGCCTCCGACGCCCTGGGCGACCAGCCGGGGGTGATCGGGCTGGAGACCGCGCTGGTCCACGCCGACCGGGTGACCCTGACGGGGATGCTGCTGGGCGACGCCCTGCCCGAGGGGGACTACGTGGCCTTGGAGGTGCACGACACCGGCAGCGGGATGGATGGCGAGACCCTCGGCCGCATCTTCGATCCCTTCTTCACCACCAAGTTCCATGGCCGCGGGCTCGGGCTCGCGGCGGTGCTCGGCATCGTGCGCGGGCACCGCGGCGCGATCCAGGTGGAGAGCTGGCCGGGGCAGGGCACCCGGGTGCGCATCCTGCTGCCGGCCACCACCCGGCCGGTGGCCACCGACCCGGCGCCCCGGGTGAGCGGCCCGGTGGCGGTGCGGGGCGCCGGCACCGTGCTGGTGGTGGATGACGAGGAGGTGGTCCGGAAGGTCACCCGCCGGACCCTGGAGCGGGCGGGCTACACCGTGCTGCTGGCGGAGGACGGGCTGCAGGCGCTGGCGCTGCTGGAGCAGCGCCACGCGGAGGTCTCGCTGGTGCTGCTCGACCTGACCATGCCGGAGCTGGGCGGGGAGGAGACCTGCCGGCGCATCCACGCCGCCTGGCCCGGGCTGCCGGTGATCCTGTCCAGCGGGTTCACGGCCGATGCGGGCACCACCGGCCTCACCGGCGCCGGCCTGGCCGACTTCATCCAGAAGCCCTACCAGCCGGCCGCGCTCCTCGAACTCGCCCGCGCGGCGATCGAGCGCGCCACGGGCTGACCGGCGCCGCCGCCCTCGACTTTTGGGGGAGCGGCGGCTAATCTGGCGAATCCCACCCTTCTCCCGCCGGAGCCGCCGGATGTCCCGCATCATCGACCTCAAGACCCCCATCCCCGGTCCCCGCAGCCAGGCGCTGCTCGCCCGCCGCCAGCAGGCGGTGCCGCGCACGGTCTCGCAGGTGACGCCGGTGGCGGTGGCCCAGGCGGACAACGCCGTGCTCACCGACGTCGACGGCAACCGCCTGATCGACTTCGGCAGCGGCATCGGGGTGCTCAACGCCGGGCACCGCAACGCCCGGGTGGTGGCGGCGGTGCGCGAGCAGCTGGAGCACTTCACCCACCTCTGCTTCCAGATCTCGATGTACGAGCCGTACATCGCCCTGGCCGAGCGGCTCAACGCCATCACCCCCGGCGGCCACAGCAAGCGCACGATGTTCACCAACAGCGGGGCGGAGGCGGTGGACAACGCGGTCAAGGTGGCGCGGCGCGCCACGGGGCGGCAGGCGGTGGTGTGCTTCGAGCACGCCTTCCACGGCCGCACCTACATGGGGATGTCGCTCACCTCCAAGGCGGTGCCGTACAAGTCGGGCTACGGCCCGTTCATGCCCGAGGTGTACCGGCTGCCGTTCCCCTACTGCTACCGCTGCGACGGCGGCCCGGTGGAGGGGCGCTGCTGCATGGCCGACCGGGCGGCGTTCGAGCGGCTGTTCGCCTCGCACGTGGACCCGACGACGGTGGCGGCGATCATCCTGGAGCTCGAGGTGGGTGAGGGCGGATTCATCCCCGCGCCGCGGCCCTTCGTGGCGATGCTGGCCCAGTTCGCGAAGGACCACGGGATCCTGCTCATCGCCGACGAGATCCAGAGCGGCTTCGGGCGCACGGGGGCGCTGTTCGCCTGCGAGCACTACGACCTGGTGCCGGACCTCATCATCACCGCCAAGTCGCTGGCCGGCGGGCTGCCGCTCGCGGCGCTGACCGGCCGCGCGGAGGTCATGGACACCGGCAACGTGGGCGGCCTGGGCGGCACCTACGGCGGCAACCCGCTGGCCTGCGCCGCGGCGCTCGCCGTGCTCGACGCCATGGAGCAGGACCAGCTGGTGGCGCGGGCGCGCGCCGTGGGCGAGACCATCCGCAGCCGCTTCCTGCAGTGGCAGCAGCGCTACCCCGAGATCGGCGACGTGCGCGGCCTCGGCGCCATGGTGGCCATGGAGCTGGTGAAGGACCCGGCCACCCGGGAGCCCCACAAGGAACTGGTCACGAAGATGACCGGCGAGGCGCTCAAGCGCGGCCTGCTGCTGCTCACCGCCGGGACCTTCGGCAACGTGATCCGCGTGCTGGTGCCGCTCACGGTGGAGGAGGCGGTGCTGCAGGAAGGCCTGGGGGTGATGGAGGAGGCGCTTACCGCGGCGGTGGGGCGGTGATCGACCGGGCCCGGCTCGCCGGCGCCTACGCGGAGGAGCAGCGCCGCTTCGAGGCGACGCACCCCGCCTCGCGGGCGCTGTCTGCGCGGGCCCGGGGGAGCCTCCTCGAGGGCGTCCCGATGCACTGGATGGTGAAGTGGGCCGGCGGCTTCCCGCTGTTCGTGCGGGAGGGCGCCGGCGCCCACTTCACCGACGTGGATGGCCACCGCTACCTCGACCTCTGCCTGGGCGACACCGGCGCCATGACCGGCCACGCCCCGGCGGCCGTGGTGGAGGCGGTCGAGCGGCAGGCGGCGCGCGGGTTCACGTTCATGCTCCCCTCCGAGGACCACGTGTGGGTGGCCGAGGAGCTGGGGCGGCGGTTCGGGCTGCGCTACTGGCAGTTCGCGATGACGGCCACCGACGCCAACCGCTTCGCCATCCGGCTGGCCCGGCTGCTCACCGGCCGGCCGAAGATCCTGGTCCACAACTGGTGCTACCACGGCACCGTCGACGAGACCTTCGCCACGCTGCAGGACGGCGTGGTGCGCGCCCGGCCCGGCAACCTGGGGCCGGCGGTGGACCCGGCGCTCACCACCCGGGTGGTCGAGTTCAACGACCTCCCCGCCCTGGAGCGGGCGCTGGCCCACGGCGACGTGGCCTGCGTGCTGGCCGAGCCGGCGATGACCAACATCGGGATCATCCACCCCGATCCCGGCTACCACGACGCGCTGCGGGCGCTCACCCGGAAGCACGGCGCGCTGCTCATCATCGACGAGACCCACACCATCTGCGCCGGGCCCGGCGGCTACACGCGGGCCCACGGCCTCACGCCGGACCTGCTCACCATCGGCAAGCCGGTGGGGGGCGGGGTGCCGTGCGCGGTGTACGGCTTTTCCGAGGAGGTCGGCGCGCGGCTCGCGGGGCGGATCGCCCTGGCCGACTCCGACACCGGGGGCATCGGCGGGACCCTGGCCGGCAACGCCCTGGCGCTGGCCGCCATGCGGGCCACGCTGGGGCAGGTCCTCACCGAGGCGGCCTACGCGCGGACCATCCCGCTGGCCGAGCGGTTCCAGGCGGGGGTCGAGGGGGTGATCGCGGCGCACCGGCTGCCGTGGATCGTCAAGCGGCTGGGGTGCCGCGCCGAGTACTGGTTCCGGCCCACCGCGCCGCGCAACGGCGCCGAGGCGGCGGCGGCCGTCGACCTCGAGCTGGACCGCTACATGCACCTCTTCGCGCTCAACCGCGGCATCCTGCTCACGCCCTTCCACAACATGGCGCTGATCGCCCCGGCCACCACGGCGGCCGACATCGACCGGCACACCGACGTGTTCCGGGAGAGCGTGGCGTCCCTGCTGGCCAGCTGAAGTCGCCTGCGTTCCCTGCCCCGGAGCCCTGATGCCCGCGCCCGACTGGAACGAACGCTACCGCGGTCCCGAGTTCGCCTACGGCACGGAGCCCAACGACTTCCTGGTGGAGGCCGCCGGCCAGCTGCCCCCCGGCCCGGTGCTCTCGCTGGCCGAGGGGGAGGGACGGAACGGCGTGTACCTGGCGGGGCGGGGCCACCCGGTGCATGGGGTGGATGGCTCGAGCGTGGGGCTCGCCAAGGCGCGGGCGCTGGCGGCGGAGCGCGGGGTGGAGCTCACCACGGAGGTGGCCGACCTCGCGGGGTATCGCATCGCGCCGGCGGCGTGGGCGGGGATCGTCGCCATCTGGGTGCACCTGCCGCGGGAGGTGCGGGAGCCGCTCTTTGGCCAGGTGGCGGCGGGACTGCGGCCCGGCGGCGTGTTCATCCTCGAGGCGTACACGCCGGCACAGCTGGGCCGCGGCACCGGCGGGCCGCCCGATCCCGCGCTGCTCATCTCCCTCGCGGAGTGGCAGCGGCTGCTGCCGGGGCTCGAGTGGCTGGTGGCGCGCGAAGTGGAGCGGGAGGTGCGCGAGGGGCGGCTGCACGGCGGCCTGAGCGCCACGGTGCAGCTGGTGGGGCGGCGGCCGGCGTGATCCCGGAGTCGGTCCTGTGGCGCGTGCTCTCGCCGCTGCCCACGCTGCCACCGCTCCCCGCGCTGCCCGAACGGGTGGACCTGCTGGTGGTCGGCGCCGGCTATACCGGACTCGCGGCGGCGCGCGCGGCGGCGCAGGCGGGGGCGTCGGTGCTGGTGCTCGAGCGCGAGGCCGTTGGCGCGGGCGCCAGCAGCCGCAACGGCGGCATGGTGCTGCCGGGTTACAAGGCGGAGCTGGCCGACGTGGCGCGGCGCCACGGGCTGGCCACCGCCCGCGCGCTCTGGGAGGATTCCCTCGCGGCCATCGGCTTCGTGGAGGCGCTGGTGGCGGAGGAGGGGATCGCCTGCGACTGGCACCGGCCGGGGCACCTGACGCTCGCGGCCAAGCCGGCGCACCTGCGGGCCCTCGAGGCGAGCCGCCGCCAGCTGGCCCGCGACTTCGGCTACGAGACGCACCTGGTGGGCCCGGCCGACCTCGGCGCCGAGATCGGCTCGCGATGCTATCACGGTGGGCTGGTGGACCCCGGCGCCGGCGCCCTGCAGCCGGCCGCCTACCTCGGCGGCCTGCTCGCGGCGGCGCAGCGGGCCGGCGCGGTGGTGGCCGATGGGACCGGGGTCCGGCGCGTGGTCCGGACGCCGGAGGGGCTCCGGGTGGAGACCGGCCGGGGCCCGGTGCGCGCCGCGGAGGTGCTGGTGGCCACCAACGGCCTCACCGGGACGCTGGAGCCCTGGCTGGCCCGGCGCGTGGTGCCGGTGGGGAGCTTCATCGTCGCGACGGCGCCCCTCGACGCCGACGTGGCGGCGCGGCTGCTGCCCCGGCGGCGGATGTGCTCCGACACCCGCAACCTGCTCTACTACTTCCGGCTCTCCGCCGATGATCGGTTGGTCTTCGGGGGGCGTGCGGCGTTCGTCCCGACGGCGCTGGCGCGGAGCCGCGCGCTGCTGCAGCAGGGCATCCGGGAGGTGTTCCCGGACCTGGGCCCGGTGGCCATCGAGCATGCCTGGGGCGGCACCCTGGGCTTCACGCTGGACCACCTGCCGCACGCGGGGCGCCGAGAGGGGATCGGCTACTCGCTGGGTTATGGCGGCCACGGGGTGGCCCTGGCGTCGTGGCTGGGCCACCAGGCGGGCCGCGCGCTGGCCGGGGCGGGTCCGTGGCCGGCGCTGGCCGGCCTCCCGTTCCCCGCGGTTCCCCTCTACGCCGGTCGGCCATGGTTTCTGCCGCTGGCGGGGGCATATTATCAGGTGAAGGACTGGCTGGCGTAGCACGCCGTCGCCTCCCCCACCGGCGATCGCCCGCCTCACCCCGAGGAACGCGACATGGCCGATCCCCGCACCATCGACCGCCTGCTGCAGGACGTCGCCGCCGGCCGGCTGAGCCGGCGCGCCTTCGTGGCGCGCGCGGGGGCGCTGGGGCTCGGCCTCTCGGCCATCGGCTCCCTGCTGGCCGGCTGCGGCCGCGACAAGGCCGACCCGCCGCCCGGCGAGGCGCCGCTCGGCGCGATCGAGCCCGAGCTCACCATCGCCAACTGGTCCGACTACATCGCGCCCGACACGATCACGAACTTCGAGCGGGAGTTCGGCGTCCGGGTGACCTACGAGACCTACGAAAGCAACGAGGAGCTGCTGCAGCGGCTGGCGGGCGTCGGCGCGCCGGTCGACGTGGCGTTCCCCACCAACTACGCCGTGACCACCCTGGCCGCCACCGGGCTGCTGGCGCCGCTCCGGCGCGCCTACCTGCCCAACATGACCAACCTGGCGCCGACCTTCGTCAACCCGGTGTTCGACCCCGACAACGTCTACTCCATCGCCTACCAGTGGGGCACCACCGGATTCGCCTACCGCAGCGACAAGGTCCCGGGGACGCCGGACAGCTGGGGCATCTTCCTCGACGGCCGCTACAAGGGCCGCATGACCCAGATGGACGAGATGCGCGCCTGCCTCGGCGCCTGGCTCCGGTACCGGGGGGCCTCGCTCAACTCGAGCGAGCCCACGGACCTTGCCCAGGCCCGCAGCGACGCCCTCGCCGCGCGGCGCAACCTCAAGGGATACGTCTCGGCACCGGTGAAGGGGCAGCTGATCAGCGGGGACGTGTGGGTGGCGCAGCTGTGGAACGGCGACACCGCGCAGGCACAGGCGAAGGAGCCGTCCATCCGCTACGTGCTGCCCAAGGAGGGGAGCGACATCTGGACGGATTCGATGGTGCTGCCCGCGGCGGGCACCCACCCCCGCGCGGCGCACGAGTTCCTCAACTACATCCTGCGCCCCGAGGTGGGCGCGGCGATCGCCAACACCACCGGCTACGGCTCGCCCAACCAGGCGGCGCTGGCCAGCATGACCAACCCGCTGCCCTACCCCACGGCCGCGGAGTTCCAGCGGCTGGAGTACGAGCGGACGCTGGGCGACGCGGGGCCGATGTGGGAGCAGATCTGGCAGGAGCTGCAGTCGGCCTAGCGCGGCGGCCGGCCACCCGATGGCGCGCGCGGAGACGCGCGCGGACTTCACCCTGAAAGGAGCGCCGATGAATTGCGGTTACCGAATGACGACGTCCTGAAGCTCAGCCGGCGGTACCTGGACCTGATCGGTGGGCGGGCCATGGCCACCGACGAGAAGGAAGCGTTCATCGCGGAGACGGTGGACAGCTACGAGAAGTACGTCAATCGCGGGTTCCTCACCTACCGCAAGTCGGTGACCCAGGCGGGGCAGTTCGCGGCCCTCGAGTGGTCCGGCCAGGGCTCCATCCTCACCGACCTGCTCGGCCGCCAGTACATCGACTGCCTGGGCGGCTACGGCATCTTCTCCGCCGGCATCAACCACCCGAAGATCGTCAAGGCGGTGCAGGACCAGATGGGGCGCATGGCGCTCAACAGCCAGGAGCTGCTCGAGCCGTGGCGCGCCGGGCTGGCCCGGCTGCTGGCCGCGGTGACCCCGGGCGAGCTCGGCTGCTGCTTCTTCATCAACAACGGCACCGACGCCATCGAGGGCGCGATCAAGCTGGCCCGCCTCTACACCCGGCGGAACACCTTCATCTCCACCCTGGGCGGCTTCCACGGGAAGTCCATGGGCTCCCTGTCGCTGATGGGGAAGGCGAGCTTCCGCGAGCCGTTCGAGCGGGGGCTGCAGGACGTGCGCTTCGTGCCCTACGGCGACGCCGACGCGCTCGACCAGCAGATGTGCATCCTCGAGGCGGTGGGCCAGCTGCCGGCGGCGGTGGTGCTGGAGCCGGTGCAGGGCGAGGCGGGCGGCGTGGCGCCGCCGCCGGGCTACCTGCAGCGCGTGCGCGAGATCTGCACCCGGCACGGAAGCCTGTTCATCGCCGACGAGATCCAGACCGGCATGGGCCGCACCGGCACGCTGTGGGGCGTGGACCACGAGGGCGTGACGCCCGACATCATGTGCATGGGCAAGTCGCTGGGCGGCGGGGTGATGCCGCTGGCGGCGTTCGTGGCCACCCCGACCATCTGGGAGGTGATGATCCCCAACCCGATCATCCACTCCACCACCTTCGGCGGCAACCCGATCGCCTGCGCGGCGGGCATCGCCGCGATCACGGTGACCCTCGAGGAGGACCTCCCCGGCCAGGCGCGGGTCAAGGGGGAGTACCTCCTGCGCGAGCTCGGCACGCTGCAGCGGAAGTACCCCCACATCCTCACCGGCACCCAGGGGCGCGGGCTGCTGATCGGCATGACCTTCCCCACCGACGAGATCGGCTACCAGTGCGCGGCCGGGCTGTTCAAGCGGGGGGTGCTGGTGGCGGGGACCTACTCCAAGGCGCGGACCATCCGGATCGAGCCGCCCCTCGGCATCGAGCAGGCGCTGCTGGGCGAGATGCTGACGCGGCTGGAGGAGACGTTCAAGGAGATCGGGCGGTAGGGCGGTAGGGCGGTAACAAGGCGACCCCCCGGGATGCTCTCCGGGGGGTCGCTCGCGTGGAGTGTACCGCCTTACCGCCTTACCGCCCTACCGTTACTCCTCCGCCTCGCCGCCGAACGCCTTGCTCCAGCTGATCGTCACGCCGCCCCAGATCTTGGTGTCCTTCTGGTTGACGCCGGTGTTGGTCAGCTTGGTGACCTTGGTGGCGTCGTCGCCGCTGAACTGGAAGTGCAGGGCCGGGGTGATCGACAGCGGGCCCGCGGTCAGGTCGATGGAGGCCGAGAGGTCGAGGTGGGTGAAGCCGTTGTCGGCGAAGTTGGAGGTGAAGTCGTCGGCGCTCGGGTCCATGTTGTTGCTGAAGCCGCCGAGGGCGCCGAGGTTGAGGGTGGTGGCGCCGAGCGGGATGCCGTGCGACACGCTGCCCTCGACGTACAGGCCCTTCACCTTGTCCACGTCATAGTAGACGGCGAGGCTGGGTGAGAGCGGGGCGTCGAGCCCGACCTTGCCGTAGACCTCGACGGTGTTGAAGTCGCTGGTGATGCCGGGGGCGTCGTTGGGGTAGATGTAGCCCACGCCGCCGAGGGCGATCGACGCCTTGCCGGCGCTGAAGCCGAGCTCCACCGCGGGGTCGAACTCGGAGAGATTCATGCTGCTGCCGCCGCCCTGCGCGATGTCGCTGGAGCCGTCGTAGGTGCCGACGTCCACGTTGGCCCAGCCGCTGAAGGTCAGCGACGCGGGGCCGAGCGGGAAGGAGAGGTACGCGTAGGGCTGGACCACCGGCTTGTTGGTGAGGGACAGGCCGCGCCACACATAGCTGCTGTAGGCGGAGGCGCTGAGGCCGAACTCGGTCTGGCCGGCCGCCGGCGCGGCGGTGGCCAGCGCGGCCAGGACGCCACCAAGGACGAATGCACGCTTCATCGGTTTTCCTCGCTGAGTGAAGGGGGTACAGCTGGCCCGAAAAGACGACTGGCACGCCCCCAGGCGCGGACAGCTTCATGTTACCCTGAATACGCTGCCAAGCAAGCCCCGTCGCCTTATACTTTCCATACCCCATGCTCATGCCGCCCGACCCCACCGCCCCCTTCGGGGAGCTGCTTGGTCACCTGGTCCTCGTGCTCCGTTCCAGCCCGGAGCGGCAGGACCTGGTCCAGGCCGCGCTGGCCGCGCTGGTGGCCCGGGCGGCGCATGGCGCGGCCCGGATCGAGGCCGGGATCGAGAATTCCTGGGCCGTCGATGGGGATACCCTCAAGGAACGGCTACAACATCGTCGGGTGGACAGCATTTCTGTCGCCCGGGCGGCGCCGGGGCCCGAGCTGCTGGCGCTGGCCCAGGCGCTGGCGGATGACCAGGGGCCGCTGCCCGCCTCCACCCACATCCAGGTGGCCCTGGTCACGGCGCCGGTTCCCGTCGAGCGCCCCCTCGAGCGGATGGCCGCCTCGGATCCCGCGCTGCCCACCGTGCCGCGCGCCCGGCCCGGCGACCAGCTGGCCGGGGTGGTGGAGGGGATCCTGCGCGAGCTCGAGGGCGCGGTGCGGAAGGAGCAGTGGCACACCGTGCTGCACAACGCGCAGGCCGCACTCCGGCTGTTCCCCGGCATGGGGGAGGAGGTGCGCCGGCCCTTCGCGATCGCCGTGAAGCGGCTGCTCTCCCGGGCGGTGGTGGAGCAGCTCATCGAGCAGGCGTACCGGATCCCCGAGGAGCAGGCCCGCACCGCGGAGGTGCTGCGCGCCGGCGGGCTCCCCGCCGCGGAGCAGGTGCTCGAGGTGCTCCGGCGCGGCGGCGCGGTGGGGCCACGCGCCTTCCTGCTGGACGCCGTGGGGGGGATGCCCGAGGCCTTCCCGATGGTGGCGCCCCTCGCGAAGAGCGCCCAGCCGGCGGAGGCCTGGCTCGGCGTGGAGCTGCTGGGCCGCCTCGGCGTGGCCGACGCCATCCCGCTGCTGCGCGAGCGGGTCACCGACGCCGACGAGAAGGTGCGCCACGCGGCGATCGACGCCCTGGGCCGGTTCCGCGAGAAGGGGGCGGTGGAGCCGCTCCGGCAGGCGCTGGCGCACCTCTCCCCCGAGACCCGGGCACGCGCGGGGCGGGCGCTCGCCGCACGGGGCGTGAGCCAGCGGTCCTCGGGCGGCATCGCCATGCCGCTCTTTGCCGCCTTCGAGGTGGAGAAGGACCCGGTGGCCTGGCAGGACCTGCTCGAGACCCTGGTGCGGCTCGACGCGGCGGAGGTGACGGCCGCGCTGGCGCGGGTGGCGCTGGAACGGCGCGGGTTCCTGCGCTTCGGCGCGGGCGATGCGCGGCGGCAGCTGGCGATCGTGCGCGCGCTGGGGGAGCGGGGGAGTCCCGCGGCCCGGCAGGCGCTGGAACGGATCGCGGCGGAGGGCCGGGGGGAGGTCGGGGAGGCGGCGCGCGCGGCGCTGTCGCGTCCCCCCGCGGCGCCCTAGGGGGCGGGCTGCACCGCGAACGACTCGAGCTGGACCGAGAGATTGTGATTGAGCCGGATCCCGGCCACGCCGCTGGTCTCGAGGGCGCTCCGCGCGCCGCTCCACACCTCGGTCCCGTTCACCAGGAAGCGCACCTGGTCCGCCGCCACGATCACGCGCAGCACATTCGTGGCCGGCCCCCCCGGCTTCGCCGCCACGATCGCCGGGCTGGGGCGCCAGTCGCCGGCCACGTCCGAGACCGCCGCCCCGCGCCGGAGCTTCACCTTCCAGCGGCCGTCCCCGCGGACCAGGAAGTAGCTGTACCGCTGCCCCGCCGCACCCAGGTCCCGCCCCCCGATGAACACCCCGAAGGCCTCCTGGTGGGCGCCGGAGCCCGGGAAGAGCTGCAGCCGGGCGGTGACGGTGTAGCTGCCGCTGGCGCTGTCCGCGGCCCGGGAGAGGATCGAGGCGGGTCCCGAGGTGAAGCGCCACCCGGGTGCGCGGGCCTCGACCCGGACCTCCGCGGGCCGGGCCGAACCGTCGGGCCGGACCGTCCAGGGGGCCTGGGCCGCCACCGGCAGGGCGAGGGCGGCGGCCAGCAGGAGCGTGGGGAGGGGGGAGGGGCGCATGGGGAGGGCCTCGGTGGTTGAATGCCGGCCCGGGAATGGGTAACGTATGGGCTGGCGGTCCACCCTACACTATATCGGCCCGGGTCTCATGGAAATCATCGGTCGCGTGTTCGCGGGTATCGGCGCGGCGGGCGTGCTGTGCGCCCTCACCTTCGTGTCGGTCCTGATCGGCGTCATCATCCACGGGATGGTGATCCTGATGGCCGGCCAGCCGATCGATGACTACTTCCGCAAGCAGGGCGAGGACGTCTACGAGCCTGGGTCGGCGCGCTAGGCGGTCGGCCGGGCCGGGCGGCCACCCTCAGCCGCCGGTCTCCGGCGCGTGTTCCTCGGCATGGGCCTCCGGAATGGAGGCCTTTTTCACGGCCGCCTCGTAGCTCGCGCGGACGCTGCCGAGGCAGTCCCGGAGGCCGCGGATCTTCACCTGCAGCCCGCCGCCGCGGCGGGCGGTGGAGGCCATGGCGCTCAGCGTCTCCGCCAGCGCGTTGATGCTGAGCTGGGAGGCCCCGGCCTTCATCTCGTCGAGCACCCGGATCATGCCCCGGACCGCGGTCTCGTCGAGGTTCGGGTTGTGCATCTGCTCGAGCACCGAGTTGACCCGGGCGAGCTTGGGCGGGAGCAGCTCCAGGAAGGCGAGCTGCGACTGCTGCTTGGACGACAGTTTGAGGGCCATCGCCCAATATACCCGCGGCCCCGGGGCGGCGGACCGAAATCTGGCCGCACTCGCGCGGGGGGCGGATCGGGAGTACCTTGCCCCCCGCTTGAAACCCGAAGATCCGGCGTCCGTCTGGTCGCCGACCCCTGCAGGCTCATGCTTTTGTCGGCCCCCTCCCGCCCCGAACCCGGCCGGGAGGCCGGTCCCCCTCACCCCGCGGGCGCCGCATGAAGCTCTCCGACGTTTCCATCCGCCGCCCGGTGCTGGCCAGCATGCTGAGCCTCGCGCTGGTGCTCTTCGGCGTGATCGGGTACCTGAAGCTGCCGGTCCGGGAGTACCCCGACGTGGACCCGCCGGTCATCTCCATCACCACCGTGCTGCCGGGCGCGAGCCCGCAGGTGGTGGAGACGGCGGTGACCGACATCCTGGAGGAGGAGCTGTCCACCCTCCCGGGGCTGCGCACGCTCACCAGCGCCTCGGCGGAGCAGTCGAGCAACATCACGCTGGAGTTCACCCTCGACCGCGACGTGGACGTGGCCGCGCAGGACGTGCGGGACAAGGTGTCGCGGGTGCGGGACCGGCTGCCGGAGGACGTGCGCGAGCCGGTGATCGCCAAGCAGGAGGCCGACGCCGACCCGTTCTTCTGGATGGCGCTCTCGGGCGAGAACTACAGCATGCTGCAGCTGTCGGACATCGCCGACCGGAACGTCAAGAAGCGGCTGCAGAGCCTGGCCGGCGTGGGATCCGCGTTCATCGCCGGCGAGCGGCGCTATTCCATGCGCCTGTGGCTCTCGACCGCGGCGCTGGCCGCCTACGACGTGACGGTGCAGGACGTCGAGGCCGCCGTCCGGGACCGGAACGTGGAGGTGCCGGCGGGGCGGATCGAGTCGACCAAGCGGGAGTTCACCGTCCGGTCGCTGGGCGAGCTCAAGACGCCGGAGGAGTTCCAGGAGCTGGTGGTGCGCAACACCGGCTCCCAGCTGGTCAAGCTCAAGGACCTGGCCCGGGTGGAGCTTGGGCCGGAGGATGAGCGGGGCGCGCTGCGCTTCAAGGGCGCCACGGCGCTCGGCGTGGGCATCGTGCGGCAGTCCAAGGCCAACCTCATCAGCGTGGCCGACGAGATCCGCAGCGCCATGCCCGCCATCCAGGCCTCGCTGCCACCGGGGGTGAAGCTCGAGGTGGCGTTCGACGGCTCGGTGTACGTGCGCCGCTCCATCCAGGAGGCGCAGGAGACGCTGGTCATCGCGGCGGGGCTGGTGATCCTGATCATCTTCGTGTTCCTGCGGAACCTGCGGGCCACGATCATCCCCGGCCTCGCGATCCCGACGTCGATCGTCTCGACCTTCGCGATCATGTACTTCCTCGGCTTCTCGGTCAACAACCTGACGCTGCTCGCGCTCACGCTCGCCATCGGCATCGTGGTGGACGACGCGATCATCGTGCTGGAGAACGCCTACCGGCACCAGGAGGAGCTGCACGAGGACCCGGTCACCGCGGCCACCAACGGCACGCGCGAGATCGCCTTCGCGGTCATCGCCACCACCATCTCGCTGGTGGCGGTGTTCACGCCGCTGGCCTTCCTGCAGGGCAACACCGGTCGCCTGTTCAACGAGTTCGGCATCGCGGTGGCGGGGTCGGTGCTCATCTCCGGCTTCGTGGCGCTGACCCTCACCCCGATGCTCTGCGCCCGGGTGCTCCGGGTGCCGCCGCGCCACGGCGCGCTGTACCAGGCGCTGGAGCGCGGCTTCGACGGCCTGGCCAACGGCTACGCCCGCTCCCTCGGCTGGGCGCTCCGTCACCGGGCCCTCGTGGTGGCGCTGGTGCTGCTCTCCGCCGGCGGCTCGGTGTTCCTCTTCCAGGGGCTCAAGCGGGAGTTCGTGCCGCCGGAGGACCGGGGGTGGTTCCTCACCTTCGCCATCGCGCCCGAGGGGTCCACCCTCGAGTACACCGACGCCTACATGCACCGGCTCGAGGACGTGCTGGCGCGCACCGAGGGGATCGAGGCCTACTTCAGCATCACCGGCGGCTTCCTCGGCGCGCCAAGCCAGGGCATCGTCTTCTCGCTGCTCAAGGACTGGGGCGAGCGGACCAAGTCGGTGGACGACATCATCGGCGAGGTGCAGCCGCAGTACTTCGGGGTGCCCGGCGTGATGGCGTTCGCCAGCAACCCGCCCGCCTTCGGCGGCTTCGGCAAGCCGATGCAGTTCGTGGTGCAGCACCCCGACTTCGACAGCCTGGTGCACGGGGTGGACACCCTGCTCAAGCGGGCGCGGCAGGTGCCGGGGCTGGTGAACGTCGACTCGGACCTGCGGGTGAACAAGCCGCAGCTCACGGTGGCCTTCGACCGCGACCGCGCCGAGGACCTCGGCGTGCCGGTGGGCGACGTGGCCGGCGCGCTGCAGGTGCTGCTCGGCGGCCGCCGCATCAGCACCTTCACCCGGGAAAACAAGCAGTACGACGTCATCGCCCAGCTCACGGCGGGGGAGCGCGCCACCCCCAGCGACATGACCGGCATCTACCTGCGGGGCCGGGACGGCGGGCTGGTCCAGCTCAACTCGGTGGCCACCGTGACCGAGGGCGTGGGCCCGCGGCAGCTGAGCCACTTCAACCGCATCCGCTCCGCCACCATCGACGCCAACCTGCTCCCCGGCTTCACCCTCGGCGAGGCGCTCGACTCCATGCGCGCGCTGGGCCGGGAGGTCCTGCCGGCCGGCAGCTCGGTGGCGCTGTCCGGCGAGTCACGGGAGCTGGAGGAGTCGGGGAGCTCGCTGTACTTCGCGTTCGTGCTGGCGCTGGTGGTGGTGTTCATGGTGCTGGCCAGCCAGTTCGAGTCGCTGATCCACCCCTTCACGGTGCTGCTCGCGGTGCCGCTGGCCATCACCGGGGCGCTGCTCACGCTGTTCGTGTTCCGCTCCACCATCAACCTGTACAGCCAGATCGGCATGGTGCTGCTCATCGGGCTGGTGACCAAGAACTCGATCCTGCTGGTGGAGTACGCCAACCAGCTCAAGGAGCGGGGCATGGCCACCCTCGACGCGGTGGTGGAGGCGGCCCGGATCCGGCTGCGGCCCATCCTCATGACCTCGGTGTCCACGATCATGGGCGCGCTGCCGATCGCGCTGGGGCTCGGTGCCGGCTCGATCAGCCGCCGCCCGCTCGGGTACGCCATCGCCGGCGGCATCCTGGTGTCCACCCTGCTCACGCTGTACGTGGTGCCGGTGGTCTACACCATCTTCGACCGGGCGATGACCCGGGAACACCACGACCTGGGGCTGGACACGCCGGCCGCCGCGGAGGAGAGGTCATGATCCCGGCGCTCCTGGCCGCGGCCCTGCTGGCGGCCCCCGCCGCCCCGGCGCCCGCCGACACCCTCCCGGTGGTGACCCTGGCCGAGGCGCTCGAGCGCGCGGTGCGGCTCGATCCCGACTACATCCGCGCCCTGGGCAGCGTCTCGGAGGCCGACTGGGGCCGCAAGGCGGCGCGGCTGGCCTTCCTGGTTCCCTCGGTGACGGCAAGTCTCGACTACACCAAGTACTCCCAGGCGTTCTTCAACATCGGCACCTTCTCGCAGTCGAGCACCTCGAGCACCTTCAACGCGGGGCTGAGCTACGAGATCTTCAGCGCCCGCAAGTTCGCCGAGCTGGGCCGCAGCCAGGCGGAACTCGAGGCGGCCACCTCCACCGGCGAGCAGCGGCGCTTCGCCGCGGCGCTGCTCGTCGAGTCGGCCTACTACGCGGTGCTGGCCGACGACGAGCTTGCACGGGTGAGCCGCGGCCGCGCCGCGCGGGCGGAGGAGCAGCTGCGGCTGGCGCGGGCACGGGTGCTGTCGGGGGCGGCGGTGCAGTCCGATTCGCTCTCGGTGCGGCTGGAGCTGGTGCGGGCGCGGGTGGCGCTGCTGCGGCGGGAGTCGGCGCTGCGGGTCTCGCGGCTGGAGCTGGGCCGGCGGATCGGGATCGACGGGCCCGCCGACGCCGCGCCCCTCGGCGCCGAGCCCTCGCCGGCGCTGCCGTTCGGGCTGGCCGAGGCGATCGGCGCCGCGCTGGAGCAGGGTCCCGAGTATCGTGCCGCCCGGGCGCGGGAGCGCTCCTCCGAGGCGGCGCTGCGGGCCCGCCGCGGCGCCTACCTCCCCACGCTCACCCTGAGCGCCGGGCACACCCGGTTCGACGTGAAGCTCTTCCCCAGCGCCACCACGGTGAACAGCGCCACCCTCACCCTCTCGCTTCCCATCTGGAACAACGGGGAGCGCGAGCTGGCCATCCTGCAGGCCCGGTCCAGCCGCGACGTGGCCCGCGCCATCCGCTCCGACCTGGAGCGGGCCGCCCTGCGCGACGTGACCGAGGCGTACGACGGGTACGAGACCGCACGCGCCGCCGTGACCCTCGCGGAAGACGGGGCGGCGGTGGCGCAGGAGAACTACCGGGTGCAGCAGGCCCGCTACCAGGCCGGCGCCACGACGGTGCTCGACCTCATCACGGCCCAGAACGACCTCAGCGACGCCGAGGCCGAACTGGTCCAGTCCCGGTACTCGGCGCGGCTCGCGCTGGCCCGGCTCGAGGCGATTCTCGGCCGGCGGATCGTGTCATCGAATGGAGGCGGTCAGTGACCTCGGCTCGTATCCTCACCCTCGGCGCGGCGGCCGCGCTCCTCCTCTCGTGCAAGGGCAAGGCGGCCGCGGGCGGGCCGGGTGGCGGCGACGGCGGCGGGTTCGCCCTCCCGGTGGAGGTCGCCGCCGCCCGCCAGGACACCGTGGTGGACGCCGTGCTCGCCACCGGCCAGGTCGAGGCCATCCAGTCCGCGGAGCTGCGGCCCGAGGTCGAGGGCCGCATCACCGAGATCCTGATGCGCGAGGGCAGCGAGGTGGGGCAGGGCGACGCCCTGTTCCGCGTCGACGACCAGGAGCTGCGGGCGCAGGTGGCGCGGGCGGAGGCCGAGCGAGACCTCGCCGAGCAGGCGCTCACCCGCACCCGGCAGCTGCTGGAGCAGAACGCCGCCAGCGCCGCCGACCTGGAGCGGGCCGAAGCCACCGCGCGCGGCAGCCGGGCCAGCCTCGACCTGCTCAAGCTCCGGCTGGCGCGCACCACCGTCCGGGCGCCGTTTGCCGGCGTGGTGGGGCAGCGCTACGTGAGCCTGGGCGACTACGTCACCAGCAGCGACCGGCTGGTGATCATCCAGACCGTGGACCCGCAGCGGGTGGCGTTCAACGTGCCGGAGCGCTACGCCGGCGTGGTGCGCCGGGGCCAGAAGGTGGCGTTCCGGGTGGCCGCGGTGACCGGCGAGGAGCTGACGGGCACGGTGGACTTCGTGAGCCCCGAGGTGCAGCTGCCCGGCCGGACCCTGCTGGTCAAGGCGCTGGTGCCCAACGGCCGCCGGCTGCTGCAGGCGGGCATGTTCGCCGAGGCGCGGCTGGCCACGGCCACCCGGCCGCGGGCGGTGGTGGTGCCGGAGGAGGCGGTGCTCGCGGTACAGGGCGTCTACGTGGTGTGGGTGGTGCAGGAGGGCAAGGTGGCGCGGCGCCCGGTGAGCCTCGGCGTCCGCTCCCCCGGCGAGGTGGAGATCACCAGCGGGGTGCAGCCCGGCGAGCAGGTGGTGGTGGGCGGCCTCGAGATGCTGCAGGACGGCGCGCCGGTCAGCCCCACGGTGGTGGAACGCGGGCCGGCGACCCGGAAGGAATAGCGAGGGGCGGGGCGGGTTCTGCAAGCCACGCGGGCCGGAGCGGATGCTCCGGCCCGCGTTGTGTATGGTCCGGCTACTGCCAGACGATCCGGGCGCCGGCGACCGTGGTCCCGAAGGGCGGATTGCTGCGCGAGGGGCCGCCGGTCGGGTCGTTCGAGGCGTTCATCGTGAGCGTGACGCCTAAGCCGTTGCTGGACACCAGCCGGGCGTACAAGCCACCCGAGCCAAGGGAGGTCTGCACGGTCACGTTGTTGAAGGTGATGGGCCGGTTGGCGGCGGCGCTGCCGACGGCCGACACATCGAGCAGCACCTCGGCCGTGGCCGTGGTCGGGAACCCTGAGAAGGTGACCCCGTTGAACGTCTGGGTCAGGCCGGTGGCGCCCTCGACCAGCGCCATCTGCAGGTGATCCACCGTCCCCGCCTGCACACTCCATTGCCGGGCGGTGAGCTTCTGGCCGTTGGCGGAAAGCTTGGGGGTGCCGGCGCCGACGCTCGCCGCCAGGGTGCTGTCCACGAAGGCGTCGGTGGTGAAGGTGAGGCCGCCGGTGGCCGGGGTGACATCCAGGGTGTTGAAGTGCGAGCCGCCCGCGCCGGTGCCCGGCGTCGCGAAGGTGACCGTGCGCGCCGCGCCCGAGCCCAGCTTGGTGACGTGCGAGCCGCTGGCCGCGAAGCTCAGGCCCGAGGTGGCGTTCCCCTGGGTGAAGTTCCCGCCGACGAGCAGCGTGCCCGCGGTGAGCAGGCCACTGGTGCTTGCGCCATTGAAGCTGGCATCGCCACTGACCACCACGGAGTCGGCGTTGCTGGCCATGACCAGGCGCCCATTGCTCCCGCCGAGGGTGGCCACGTCGAGGCTGCCGGTGGTGAGCTTGCCGCTCGAGACCAGGAACTGGCCGAAGATCTGGGTCAGGCCGCCCACCGTCAGCTTGGTGGGAATGCCGGACTGGTCGCTGAGGCGGGTCGTCCCGGCGTTCACCAGCCGGGTGATGAGGTCGCCCGGGATGGACCAGGCGCCGGAATCGAAGAAGAAGTTGTTCCCGTTCCGGAGCACCAGGTGGTTGTACGGGATGGTCTTGGGCACCTGCAGCGAGAGCGCGGCGCCCTGGTTCCACATGGTGGTGTCCACGGTCCAGCCGCCCTGGATGCTGCTGCCCGGGAAGAGCTCCACCACCGGTGCGGTCACGCTGCTGCCTGCCGATGTGAAGGTGCCGCCGCTGAAGCTCAGCGCCCCGCGGCCGCCGTTGTTGTAGGTCACCGCGGCCGGGGTCAGCAGCTGGAGGGTGCCGGTGCCGTCCACGTTGAAGGTGTTGGCGCCGTTGATGGTCACCGGCCCGGTGGTGGCGATCTCCAGGCTGGAGAACACCGTGGTGAGGTTGCTGCCGACCGAGCTCACCGTGGTGGCGCCACCGGCGAGCCGGACCACGTTGCTCCCGCCAGCCGTGAATGCCGGCGCGGCGGCCGTGCCGCCCTGGGTGAAGTCTCCCCCCACCACGATGACGCCGCCGGTGATCAGGCCGGAGATGTCGCCGCCGTTGAAGGACGCATCGCCGGCCACGAGCAGGGAGTCGGTGCCCGAGTTCATCGTGAGCGTCCCGGCGCCGGAGGTGGTGAAGCTGCCGCCGACCGTGAAGGTCGCCCCGCCGATGTCGAGGCCACCGGCACCGGTCACCGTGACGTTGCCGGCCGCCGTGGCATTGCTCCCCAGGAAGGCGTAGCCTGCGCCGGCCACGGCCATCTCGACGTCCTGGAACCGTGAGTTGGCGCCGGGGCCCGGGCTGAAGAACGTGAAGGCGTGCGGGTTGACCGGCCCGTTGAACAGGGTCTTGTGGCTTCCGGAGGCCTGGAAGCTCTCGTTGCTCACCGTGTTCACCTGGATCAGGTCGCCCCCGACGGTGAGGACCCCGGCCGTCAGCAGCCCGGCGGTGCTGGCGCCGGAGAAGGTCGCGATATCCCCCACGATCATCGAATCGGCGGCGCTGAGCATCCGGAGCACGGCGGACGGGCCGTTAACGCTCAGGACGCCCGCCTCGGCGGTGTGCCCGCCAAGCTCCAGGGTGCCGGACACGGCCAGCAGGTGGGGGGCGGCAATCGTCAGCCGTCCGTTGAGCAGGTAGGAGCCGGGCAGCGTCACGTCGGCGTTCACCGCGCCGCGCAGCAGCTGGCCCCCGGTGCCCGAGAGGACCAGGATCCCGGTCCCCGTGGTGCCGATGCTGCCGCCGTTGTCGAGCGAGCCGCTCACCCCCAGGGCGAGGTTGCCCAGGTCGATGCTGGCGCCCGGGGTCACGGTCAGGTTGCCGGTCTGGGAGTTGACGGTCAGCACCGGCTGGAACGGCGTCCCCGAAGGGACGACCACGTTCTCCGTCAGGCCCGGCACCACGCCGCCGCTCCAGTTGCCGCCGGTGGACCAGTCGGTGCTCACCGTACCGGTCCAGGTGATGGTGCCGCCGCTGGGCGGCCAGTTGATCACCGCCCCGTTCGTGGCCTGGGAGACGCCGGCGCCGCTCGGCGGACTGGCGCCAATCATGTCGATGACGAGCGGGCTCGGGGTGGCGCCATCAAGGTCGTTCGCCACGAGGTGGAAGCCGCCGGCGGTGAGGCTGGTGCTGAAGGCGAGGTTGCCGAAGGTGAAGGGCGTGCCCTGGCCCACGTTGTTCACCGTGAGCGCCGTGCCGACCGGGCTCTGGTTGTCGAACGCGACATTGCTGAAGGCGCCGATCGTCCCGCCGGAGAGCACCAGCGGGACCCCACTGAAGCCGAGTCCGTCGACGTCCGCCCCGCCGGCGGTGAGGGTCACCGCGGTGCCGTTGATCACGGGGGGCGTGCCGGAGGGCAGGGACACGAGCTGACCGGCCACGGTGACGTTGCTGCCCAGGGTGAGCGTCGCGGAGACGCCGGAGACATCCAGCTCCTGGAAGCGGGAGGTTCCGGGGTCGGCGAAGGTCACGCTGCTGCTGGACGGCCCGCCCAGCACCACCCGGTGGTTGCCGCCTGCGAAGAACGAGGCCGGATGCTGGGCGCCACCGCTCCCCTGGCTCAGGCCCTGGACCTGGATGACGCCGGCGGTGAGCCGGCCGGTCTCGTCGCCACCGCTGAAGTCGGTGAAGCCCGCGATGACCTGGTCGGCCGGGTTGGTCATGGTGAGCAGGCCGGTGCCTGCGGTGGTATTGACGCTCCCCAGGCCGAGGTCGAGGCGATGGCCGGCGAGGACCAGCTCACCCTGCACGGCCACGGTGGAGGCCGTGAGGGTGGCGTCGCCGGAGAGGGTCACGACGGACCCGGCGGCGATGCTCAGGGTCACGTTGTCGTGCACCCCCTCCAATGTGCCGCCGCCGCGCAGGTCGACGAAGTCACCGCAGCAGCCGAGCAGGCTGCCGGCGATGGCTGCCGGCCCGTCCACGGCGAGGCTCACGTCACCCAGCGAAAGGGTGGCGCCGCCCAGCATCGTGAATCCGTTGACCGTCACGCTCCCGCTGAGCTGCGGCTGGTTGGCCGGCCCCGCGGGGAGCAGCACGTCATCCGTGGCGGTGGGGACGCTGCCGGTGCTCCAGTTGCCGGCGGTGTTCCAGTCGCTGTCCACGGCGCCGGTCCAGGTGAACACCCCCGCCGCTGCCGGCCAGTTGACGACCGCGCCGTTGACGGCCTGGATGAAGCCGCCCGCCGTCCCGGGCGTCGGGTTGACCAGGTCGACGACGAACGGGACCGCGGGCCCGTCGGCGTCGGTGGCGGAGAGGTAGAGCCCGCCGCCGGTGGGCGTGGTGGCGAAGGTGGCGTCGGTCAGGGTCAGCGGCGAGCCGCTGCCGTTGTTGGTGAGGCTGAGCTGGGTCACCGTCGGGTTCATGTTCTGGAAGGTGACCGCGCCGAGGAAGCTCGGGACGCCCAGCGGATCGGTGACCACCAGCCGGGTGTTGTCGAACACCGTCGGCGTGCCGATGACGACGTCGCCGACGGTGATGGCCCAGTTCGTGGAGGTGAACGTCGTGGTGCCGGAGTTGGTCAGCACGAAGCTGCCGTGGGCGTACACGTCGCTCGCGAGGGTCAGGGTGACCGGGGTGAACCCCGCGAATTGCAGGTTCTGGAAGTGGCTGGTGCCGGGAACGTCGCCAGGTGTCTGGAACGAGACCGCCACCGGCCCGAGGGGCTGCAGGATGGTGTTGTGAGTCCCGGAGGGGTGGAAACTGTCTCCGCTGCCCGAGGCGTTGGTCTGGGTGAAGTTGCCGCCGATCCCCAGGGTGCCGGCGCTCAGCTGTCCCAGCTCGTTCCCGCCCGCGAACACCGCGTCGCCCGCCACGGTCAGGATGTCCGCGGGGTGGGTCATGATCAGCAGCCCGGACGACTGCACCGAGAGGCTGCCGCTCACCACCGTGTTGAAGCCGTTCAGGTCGAAGCTGGCGCCGGCGCCGGTGATGACCAGGTTGCCCACGATGGAGGCGATGTCGCTGAGGCTCACCGGCGCGCTGATGATGAGGCCCCGCAGGTTCCCCTGCACCTGGCCTGCCGCCTGGATCTGGAAGGCGCCGGTACCGGCGGTGGTGCCGTCGACCCGTACGCTCCCCTGCACCTGGCAGTTGACCGCGCCGAGGTTGAGGACCGCGCCGCTCTGGACCAGGATCGACCGGGCCGAGCAGCTGCTCACCACGGTGGGGTTGTTGGGCGTGCCGCCCGGGATCACCACGTCGTCGGCGTTGGTGGGAACCACCCCGGTGCTCCAGTTGCTGCCCACGTCCCAGCTGGTGCTGGTGGCGCCGGTCCAGGTGAACACCGGGCCGGCCGGCGGCCAGTTCACGATGGCGCCGTTCGCCGCGAGGATGAGGTTCGCGGGGGGCGCGGCGGGCGCGCTGTTGGTCACGTCGATCACGAGCGTGTTGCCATCGGCCGGGGCCGTGTCGTCCACGTCCAGGTAGGTGAACGGCGGATTGCTCGGGACGCTGGTGAAGGTGATCTGGTCGAGCGTGAGCTTCCCGCCCGCCGGGAGCCCCGGGTGGCGGATATAGAGCGCGCTGACGCCCGAGCCCACCGTGATGGTGAGGTTGCTGAGCGCCACCGGCACCGCGAGCGTGGTCTCGATCCAGAGCTGGGTGTTGAAGAGGGTCAGTGCCGCGGCGTTGGCCAGCTGCCCCACGTGCAGCGACTGCACGAAGCTCTGGCCGGCGATCGTGCCGGCGCTCGAGACGGTCAGCTGCCCGAGGACGTAGGGGCTGGTCGCAATGGTGAGCGTGCCGCTGCCCACCCATTCCAGCTCCTGCAGGTGGCTCGAGCCGGCCCCCGGCCCGGGGGACTGGATGGACAGGGTCGGGTTGGCCCCGGTCAGGCGGGTCTTGTGGGTACCGCTGGCGGCGAGCGCGGTCGCCGTGCCGCTCTGCGTGAGCGATCCGCCCACCCGCAGCACGCCGGCGGTGAGCCGGCCGGTGGTGGCGCCACCGCCGAAGTTGGCGGTGCCGGTCACCAGCACCGAGTCGAGCGGGTTGGTCATGGTCAGCGTGCCGGTGGCGGTCGTGTTGAACAGGTTGCCGACCACCAGCGTCTGGCCGTTCACGGCGAGGTCGCCACCGGTGCCGATGAGGAGGTCCGTGACCACGGTGCGACCGGCCAGCGCGTAGGTGCCGCTGACGTTCACCGTGATGGGGTTGGGAATGTTCGTGGTGCGGACGGTGCGCCCGGCGCCCGCCAGCGCGATGGTCTGGGTGCCACCGCCGCCGCTCGTGAGGTTGCCCGCGTCGTCGAGGTCGCCGGTCAGCGTCAGCGTCATGGTGCCGCTGAGCGTGAGCGACGCGCCGGGCTGCACGGTCAGGCTCTGGATGCCCGTCGTCGTACCGAGGACCGGCATGTTGCTCGGCCCCGCCGGGATGGTCACGTCGGTGGCGGCCGTCGGCACCTGCCCGTCGCTCCAGTTGCCGGCGGTGGTCCAGGCGGTGCTGACCGCGCCCGTCCAGGTCCCGGGCGCCGCGCCGGCGGGCCAGGTGACGGTGGCGTTGCTGGTGGCCACCCGGCCGCCATCGCTGAGCGGGCTCGGGCTCAGCATGTCGATCGCCAGCGGCACGCCGTCGCTGGGATTGCTGTCGGTGGCGTCGAGGTAGAAGCCGCTGGTGGGCACCACGCTGAAGCTCACGTCCTGGAACGCCAGCGGCGCTGCCGCGCCCGGGTGCGTGATGGTCAGCGGCGTGGCGGTCGGGGCGTAGCCGGTGAAGCTCACCGTGTCGAAGGTCACCACCGTGCTGCCGTTGAAGTCGAGCAGCAGGTTGTTGAACGTGAAGTTGCTCACGTTGAGGATGGTGGTGAACAGGGTGCTGCCGTTGCCGCTCAGGGTGCGCACCGCCGTGGGCGTCACCCCCGCGGTGCCCGTGGCGTACAGGTCACTGGTGGCGGTGACGCCGCCGGCGCTGTTGGCGATGATCACGTTCTGGAACCGGCCGGCCCCGAAGCCCGGCGCGGCGAAGTCGAGCGTCTGCGCGCCGGCGCCGTCGAGGAACACGGTATGCGCGCCGCTGCCGATGAACGTGGTGCCGGGGCCGGTCTGGCTGAAGTTCCCCGAGACGTTCAGGATGCCCGCCACCAGCGACGCGCTCTCGTCGCCGCCGCCGAAGCTGACGTTGCCGTTCACCTCGATGGTGTCGGCCACGTTGTTCATGACCAGCGTGCCGCCGCCGGTGGTCGAAAGGTCGCCATTGATGGTCCACTTGTCGCCGGTGTTGGGCGAGAAGAAGGCCGCCGTCCCGCCGATGATCACGTCACCGTTCAGCGTGACCTTGGCCCCGCTGGTCCCGCCCGACAGGAAGGACGTCCCCGTCACCTGCGCCGCCGGGTTGCCATTCACCGTCACCGCGCCGCTCGGGTTCCAGAACGCGCTGCTGCCGTTCAGGAGCAGCGGCCCGCTGCTGCCGCCATTCTGCTGCAGGAATGCGCTCGTGCCGCTCAGGATCACCCCGCCCAGGCTGTTGCTCCCCCGGGCCCGTGGCATCCACGAACGCGCTGTTGCCCGCCAGGGTCGTCAGGCCACTGACGATCAGGCCACCGGCACTGGCGTCCACGAAGGCCTGGAACCCGTCCAGCGTCAGGCTGCCCGCCACCAGGGACCCGCTGGTCAGTTGGATGAACTGGCTGGTGTCCGGCAGCACCACGCCCTGCGCCACCGTGAACGTCCCCGCGATCGTCAGCGTCGCGGCGTTCCCGCTCAGCTCCAGCGCCCCGATCGCGATGCCCCCCGAGGCCGTCGGCGCGTTCGGCGTCCCGGCCGGGACCAGCACGCTGTCGCCGGTTCCCGGCACCGCCGCCGGGCTCCAGTTCCCCGCCGTGGTCCACGCCGTGCTCACCGCGCCGGTCCACGTCTTGAGCCCCCCGCCCGTGCCGGTGGCCGCGAAGGTCACCGCGGTGAGGCCCGGCGCGCTCGCCGTGAAGCTCTGTGCCCCCACCGTGGTCCCGAGCGTCGCCCCCATGCTCGCCAGCCCCGCCCCGTCCGTGACCACCACCGCGCTGTCCACGCTCCCGCCGCCCGTCGCCACCGCGAACGTCACCGGCACCCCGCCCACCGGCAGCCCGTCGTTGCCATCCACCCGCACCCCCAGCGGCAGCGCCAGCCGGCTCCCGATGATCCCGCTCTGCGCGTCGCCGCTCACCTTCACCAGCGTCGCCGGCGCCGCCGCGATGATCACCGTCGTCGAGTCCGTCACCCCCGTCGGCGTCACCGCCCTGACCGTCACCGTGTCCCGCGCCGCCGGCGCCGTGAACTCGCCCGCGCCGTTGATCGTCCCCCCGCTCGCGCTCCACGCCACGTAGAACTGCGCCACCGGCGCCGCCTGGCTGTCCTGCGCCGTGGCCCCGAACGCGAACGTCGCCCCGAAGGGCACCGTGGTGTCCCGCGGCCCGATGACCAGGCTCGCCAGCTGGCTCCCCGGCCCCTGGTAGGCCACCGGGATGCTGCTCGGCGGGGTGCTGCCGCCCTGGGTGACGGTGAGGCTCTGGGTGCCGCGGAAGAGGAGGATGCTGCCGGCGTAGAGCTCGATGGTGACGTCGACCGTCTCGCTGGTGCTCTGCAGGAAGACGTCGATGGGGACGCTGACCGCGCTGCTGTCGGGGCTGAAGGTCTTGGTCACCCGCGCCAGGGTGTCGGCCGGGGGCCGCACCACGGTGATGGTGAACCGGTCCATGGCCAGCGGCGCCACCCGCGCAAAGGCGTCGAACTGGGGCGCCACCCGCAGCCGCGCCAGCCCGGGCCGCGCGGGCCCGATCGGGTTGTCGGTGCAGGTGACGAGCAGCAGGGCGGCGAGGGCCGCGCCACAGGCCCGGAGGGCGCGGCGGAGGGACTTGGTCATGGGCTCAGGGGGAGCGGGATGATCCCAATTGGCGTCCCGGACGGACGCCTGTCAATAGTGACGCGCGATCTGTCCGGATCCTCCCACCGCCCCCCGATGGGGGGGCAATGGCCACCGCCCCCGCTCCGCGGGGGCGGGGCGGGGGCGGAAAGGAGAGCGGATCCGGGAGCCGCTAGGGCCAGATCACGGTGACCGGCGGGACGGCCACGGTGAAGGAGCTGCCGTTGAGCACGTTGGTCGAGCCGAACGGCGGGATGGAGACGGTCAGGTCGGCGGTGGCGGCGCCGTCGGTGTCGATCGCCTCCATGTAGAACCCGGTGTCACCGCCGGTGAGCGGGACGAAGGTGAGCGTGCCGAAGAAATCCAGGCTCCCGGCCGCCACGCCGGGGTGCCGGATGGTCATCTGGGTGACGTCAGTCGGCACATTGGCGAATGAGACGCCGCTGAAGGAGCCGTTGATCCCGGCCGGGTCGTCCACCACCAGGGTCACACAGTCCAGCTGCAGCGGGCCGCTCACGAAGTACTGCCGCAGGGTGAGGACCAGCGGGCAGCTGGCGCCCACGAGCGAGCCGCCGAAGCCGTCGCCGCCGCTCAGGTCGCCGGTGAGGATGACGTCGCTGTTGATCTTGAACACCGCCCCGAAGCCCGCCTCGGAGAGGTGGCCGAAGTGGGAGCCGTTGGTCGCCCCGGGCGTGGTGAAGGTGATGTCGACCGGGTCGGCGCTGAGGATCGTCTGGTGCGGCGGGTCGGCCGCGAAGCTCTGCGGGCTGTTGCTGCCCACCTGGAGGAAGTTGCCGGCGACCTGCAGGACGCCCGCGGTGAGCAGGCCGGCGGTGTTGCCGCCGTTGAAGACCGCGTCGCCACCCACGTCGAGGAACGCCGAGACGTCCTGGCTGACCAGGACGCCGCTCCCGATCGTGGAGAACACCCCGCTGACGGTGGCGTTGAAGCTGGCCAGGTCGAAGGTGCCCGCGACCGCCATGTCGCCCGTCAGGGCCAGGTTGCCGTTCAGCACGTAGCTGCCCGCCACCGAAAGCGTGGTGGCGATGGTCCCCCGCACGAGCTGCCCGTTGCCGGCCAGCACCACCCCGGAACCGGCGCCGCCGGTGATGGAACCGGCCAGGTCCACCGTGCCGCCCACCGACAGGACGTTGCCGCCGAGGTCGAGGATCGACCCGGCGGTGCTGGTCAGGTTGTTGATGCCCACGTTGGTCGTCAGCACCGGCTGATTGGTGATCGGGATCAGGACCACGTTGTCGATCACGCCGGGCACGGCGTTGACGTCCCAGTTGCCCGGGTTGGACCAGTCGGAGCTGACGCCGCCGGTCCAGGTGAACGTCCCGCCCACCGGCGGCCAGTTGACCACGGCGCCGTTGAGCGCCTGGAAGGTGCCGCCGCCGTTGACCGGCGTGGCCCCGATCACGTCGATCACCAGGGCGTTCGGGGTGGCGCCATCCAGGTCGGTGGCCACCAGGTGGAACCCGCCGGCGGTCAGGCTGGTGGTGAAGGTCAGGTTGGCGAAGGTGTAGGGCGTGCCCTGGCCCACGTTGTTCACCGTCAGCGCGGTGCCGACCGGGCTCTGGTTGGTGAAGGTGACGTGGTCGAACGCGGTGATGGCGCCGCCGGAGAGCACCAGCGGCACGCCGTCCATGGTGAGCGCGGTGGCGAGGCTCAGTGAGCCGATCTGGGCGCCGCCGGCCGTGAGGGTGCTGCTGCCCAGGTCATTGATCGTGACGCCGGGGCCGGTGGGCACGACGGTCAGCTGCCCCGCGACCGTCACGTCGGTCCCGATGGTGAAGGCGCTGTTGCTCATCGGGCTCAGGTCGAGCTCCTGGAAGCGGGAGCCTCCCGGCGTCGCGAAGCTGACACCGACGTTGCCGAGGCCGCCGATCAGGGTGCGGTGGTTGCCGCTGGCAAAGAAGCTGGCCGGGCTGGTGCTGGCCCCCTGGGTGAAGCTCCCGGCGAAGGCCAGCTCGCCGGCCGTCAGCAGGCCGGTCTCGTCACCGCCATCGAAGGTCACGCTGCCGGTGAAGGAGAGCAGGTCGGCCGGGATTGGTCATGACCATGACCGCGCCGTTCTGCACCGTCAGGCTGCCCGGAGAGGCCACCGTGTTGCCGTTGAGTGTGAGCGAGGCGCCGGCACCGGTGACGATCAGGTTGCCGGGACCCGCCCCGAGGCCGAGTGCGCCGGCCACGGTCACGGGCGCGCTCACCTCGAGGCCCGGGAGGTTGCCCCGGACCTGGCCAGCGGCCTGCATCTGGATCCGCCCGCCGGTGCTGTTGATGAAGCCGTTGGCGGTGACGTCGCCCTGGACCTGGCAATTGTTGGCGCCGAGATCCACGGTGCCGTTGACCAGCAGGGTCTTCGCGGTGCAGGCCCCGGTCACCGTCGCCGTCGGGGTGGCCACGGGGATCACCACGTCGTCGGTGGCGGTCGGCACCGCGCCGGTGGACCAGTTCCCCGGCACGCTCCAGTCGGTGGAGACCGCGCCGGTCCAGGTAAAGACCGGGGCGGTGGGCGGCCAGCGGACCACCGCGCCGTTGGTGGCCTGGAACCCGGCCCCGCCCACCAGCGGCGTCGCGCCGACCACGTCGATGGTGAGGGCGTTCGGCGTGGGGCCGTCCAGGTCATTGGCCACCAGGTGGAACCCGCCCGCCGAGAGCGTGGTGGTGAAGACCAGGTTGCTGAAGGTGTCGGCCGCCGCCTGGCCCACGTTGTTCACCGTGAGGGCGGTGCCGCTCGGGTTCTGGTTGGTGAAGGTGAGGTCCTTCATGCTCGGCAAGGTGCCGCCGGTGAGCACCAGGGCCACGCCATCGAAGGTGATGGCGGTGAAGCCCGGGTTGGCGCCGACGTTGGCCCCGGCGGCCGTCAGGGTCCGCCCCGCGCCGCTCACCGTGGGGCCATTGCCCGCGTTCGGGTGGGCCTGCAGGTGTCCCCCCACCGTCACATCAGAGGCCAGGGTCACGCTGCCGCTGTGCCCGTCGAGGGTGAGGAAATCGAACTGGCTGGTCGAGGGATTGGCGAAGGACACGACGCTTGGCCCCGCCCCGGTGAGCAGCACCTGGTGGAAGCCGCTCGCCGCGAACGACGCCGGGTCCTGCGATCCCGCCGCGCCCTGCGAGAAGCTCCGCGTGCTGATGCTGCCTTCCGTGAGCAGCCCGGTCTGGTTGCCGCCGCTCCAGTCGGTGGAATCGGCGAGCAGCAGGTCCAGGGTATTGATCATGAGCAGGCGGCCGCCGTTGATGGTCCGGAAGACCCCGCCGGACACGTCCAGCGTGTTCGAGTTGAGCGTCACGTCCCCGCTGACAAAGACCGTCCCGGTGCCGGTCACGGTCACCGGCCCGTTCAGGACGGCGGCCGTGCCCCCCAGCCCGATCTCGATCGAGATGTTCGCGAAGTTGCCCCGGAACGGCCCGGCGAAGGTCGCCACGAACCCGCCCGCCACGCCGCTGGTGACCTGCCCGGAGGCGTCCACCGTGGCGTTCATGGTCAGCACGTGCCCGTTGAGGTCGAGCACCGCGCCGGGCTGCACCACCAGCGTGCCGATCTGGTGGTTGCTGGAGAGCTGCGGCGTGGTGGGCGTGCCCGGTGGGATCACGGCGTCGCCGGTGATGCCGGGACCGCCGCCGCCGGTCCAGTTGAGCGGGTTCTCCCAGCTGTTGTCGACCGCGCCGGTCCACACGTGCAGGTTGGCGTTGAAGGGCCAGTTGATGACCGCGCCGTTCACGGCCTGGCTGAACCCGCCGTCGGCGGCCGGCGTCGGGGTGGCCAGGTCGAGCGTCAGGATGTCGGGGCTCGCGCCATCGGCGTCGGTGGCGCTCAGGTAGAACCCCCCCGCCGTCGGGGTGGTGCTGAACACCAGGTTGCTGAGCAGGATCGAGCTCGCGTTGCCCGGGTGGACCAGCGCCAGCTGGGTGGCGGTGGTCGGCATGTTCTGGAAGGTCACGCCGCTCCACTGCACCCCGCCGCCGCCCGGCAGGTCGAGCAGCACCGGCGCGCCATCAACCACGAGCGCCGTCACCACGCTGCCACCCCGCACCTCGAGGGTGCGGCCGGCGGTGGCCGTCAGCAGCGGCGTGCCGACGGACGGGTTGGCGATGAAGGTGCCGAGCACCGCCACGTTGCTGTTCATCGTCAGGCCGCCGGTAGCGCCGGTGATGTCCAGGTCGTTGAACTGGCTGGTGCCGGTGCCGAAGCCGGGGTTCGCGAAGGTCACCACCCGCACCGCCGCGGCGCCGAGTTCCGTCTTGTGGCTGCCGCTCGCGGCGAAGCTGCTCGGGGTGATGCCCGTGGTCTGGCTGAAGCTGCCACCCACCTTGAGGTACCCGGCGGTCAGCTTGCCGCCGGTGAAGCCGCCGCCGAAGATCGCGGCACCGGTCACCAGCACCGAGTCGAGGGCGTTGGTCATCGTCAGGGTGCCGCTGGCGGTGGTGTTGAGCGCCGCGCTCACCACCAGGGTCTGGCCGTTGGCGGCGAGGTCGCCGGTGCCGCTGATCGTCAGGTTGCCGAGCACCGTGCGGCCGGTGAGGGCGTAGCTGCCGGTGACGTTGACCGGCACCGCGGCGCCGATGGTGCCGCCCAGGGTGCTGGCCGTGCCGCTGAGGCCCAGGGTGCCGCCGCCGCCGATGAAGCTCGTGGTGTTCGGCGCCGACAGGGCCCCCGCCACGTTGAGCGCGAAGCTGTTCATGTTGACGAGGGCGCCCGGCTGCACGGTCAGGGCCCGGATCGCCACGGGGGCGGAGAGCACCGGCTGGGTCGCCACCGCGGGGATGTCCACGCTGTCGCTCGCGGTGGGCAGGCCCGCCGGGCTCCAGTTGGTGGTGGTCTGCCAGTCGCTGTTCTGCGCGCCGGTCCAGGTGCGGACCGGGACCAGCGGCGGCCAGCCGATCACCGCGCCGTTGACCGCCTGGCTGAAGGCGCCCGGCGTGGCCGGCGCCGGGTTGATCAGGTTCACCGTGAGCGGGCCGTTGCTGCCCGCGCCGTCGGTGTCGGTGGCCACCAGGTAGAAGCCCGCGCCGGTCGGGGTGGTGGAGAAGGTCAGGTTGTTGAACACCCGCGCCGTGGCGCCGGTCCCGGACACCGCGAGCTGGGTGACCGTGCTGACGAAGCCCTGCAGCGTCACGTTGTCGAAGGTCACCGGGCTGTCCCCGGTGATGGCGACCGGCGCGTTGGTGAGCGTGAGGCCGGTGACCAGGGCGCCGCCCGCCAGGGTCAGCAGCCGGTTGCCGCCGTTGATCGCCGGCGCGGTCGAAGCCGGGGTCGAGATGAACAGCCCGTTCACCCGGATCGGGGTGGAGAGCGTCACTCCGCCCTGCTGTCCCGAGATGTCCAGGATATTGAAGTGCGAGCCCGTGCCCGGGGTGTCCATCGACAGGAGCATGACGCCGGTGGCGGCGGTCACCACCTTGTGGGTGCCGGAGGGGGCGTAGCTCGAGTCGCTGAAGGTGTTCTGCTGGTCGAAGCTCGCCACGCCGGTGCTGGTGATCCGGATGACCCCGGCGGTGAGCTTGCCCACCTCGCTCCCGCCGGTGAACGTCACGCTGGGCCCCGTGCCGCCCACCAGCAGTGAGTCGAGCGGGTTGGTCATCACCAGCGTGCCGTTGTTCACGGTGCTGAAGTCGTCGCCCACCGTCGAGCCCACCGCCGCGGTGTGGCCCGCCAGGGTCAGGGTGCCGTTGATGGTCAGGCCCGGCGTCACCAGCCGCCCGTTCAGGGTGTAGGTGCCGTTCACCGTCGTGCTGAAGAAGGTCCCGGTGACGGTGCCGCGCGCGGTGCCGGTGCCGGCAAGCACGAAGCTCGCGGTGTTCCCGGTGATGACCCCCGCCGCGTCGAGCGAGCCGTTCACGTTGACGCCGCCGCCGCCCATTGTCAGCGTGGCGCCGGCCTGCACCGTGAGGTCCCGCACCTGCCGCACCGCCCCCGAGGTGGCCGGGCTGAACGGCGTGCCCGACGGGATGGTCACGTCGGTGGTGGCGGTCGGCACCTGGCCGTCGCTCCAGTTGCCGGCGGTGTTCCAGCTGGTGTCGACCACGCCGGTCCAGGTGCCCGGCGCCACGCCGGCCGGCCAGTTGACGGTGGCGCCGCCGTTCTCGAGGACCCGCCCGCCGTCGCTCAACGGGTTCGGGTTCAGCATGTCGATCACCAGCGGCACCCCGTCGCTGGGGTTGCTGTCGGTGGCGTCGAGGTAGAAGCCGCTGGTGGGCACCACGCTGAAGCTCACGTCCTGGAACGCCAGCGCGCTCGCCGCGCCGGGGTGGGTGATGGTCAGCGGCGTGGCCGTCGGGGCGTAGCCGGTGAAGCTCACCGTGTCGAAGGTCACCACCGTGCTGCCGTTGAAGTCGAGCAGCAGGTTGTTGAACGTGAAGTTGCTCACGTTGAGGATGGTGGTGAACAGGGTGCTGCCGTTGCCGCTCAGGGTGCGCACCGCCGTGGGCGTGACCCCCGCGGTGCCCGTGGCGTACAGGTCACTGGTGGCGGTCACGCCGCCGGCGCTGTTGGCGATGATCACGTTCTGGAACCGGCCGGCCCCGAAGCCCGGCGCGGCGAAGTCGAGCGTCTGCGCGCCGGCGCCGTCGAGGAAGACGGTGTGGGTACCACTGCCGATGAACGTGGTGCCGGCGCCGGTCTGGCTGAAGTTCCCCGAGACGTTCAGGATGCCCGCCACCAGCGACGCGCTCTCGTCGCCGCCGCCGAAGCTGACGTTGCCGTTCACCTCGATGGTGTCGGCCACGTTGTTCATGACCAGCGTGCCGCCGCCGGTGGTCGAAAGGTCGCCATTGATGGTCCACTTGTCGCCGGTGTTGGGCGAGAAGAAGGCCGCCGTCCCGCCGATGATCACGTCACCGTTCAGCGTGACCTTGGCCCCGCTGGTCCCGCCCGACAGGAAGGACGTCCCCGTCACCTGCGCCGCCGGGTTGCCATTCACCGTCACCGCGCCGCTCGGGTTCCAGAACGCGCTGCTGCCGTTCAGGAGCAGCGGCCCGCTGCTGCCGCCATTCTGCTGCAGGAATGCGCTCGTGCCGCTCAGGATCACCCCGCCCAGGCTGTTGCTCCCCGGGCCCGTGGCATCCACGAACGCGCTGTTGCCCGCCAGGGTCGTCAGGCCACTGACGATCAGGCCACCGGCACTGGCGTCCACGAAGGCCTGGAACCCGTCCAGCGTCAGGCTGCCCGCCACCAGGGACCCGCTGGTCAGTTGGATGAACTGGCTGGTGTCCGGCAGCACCACGCCCTGCGCCACCGTGAACGCCCCCGCGATCGTCAGCGTCGCGGCGTTCCCGCTCAGCTCCAGCGCCCCGATCGCGATGCCCCCCGAGGCCGTCGGCGCGTTCGGCGTCCCGGCCGGGACCAGCACGCTGTCACCGGTTCCCGGCACCGCCGCCGGGCTCCAGTTCCCCGCCGTGGTCCACGCCGTGCTCACCGCGCCGGTCCACGTCTTGAGTCCTCCGCCCGTGCCGGTGGCCGCGAAGGTCACCGCGGTGAGGCCCGGCGCGCTCGCCGTGAAGCTCTGTGCCCCCACCGTGGTCCCGAGCGTCGCCCCCATGCTCGCCAGCCCCGCCCCGTCCGTGACCACCACCGCGCTGTCCACGCTCCCGCCGCCCGTCGCCACCGCGAACGTCACCGGCACCCCGCCCACCGGCAGCCCGTCGTTGCCATCCACCCGCACCCCCAGCGGCAGCGCCAGCCGGCTCCCGATGATCCCGCTCTGCGCGTCGCCGCTCACCTTCACCAGCGTCGCCGGCGCCGCCGCGATGATCACCGTCGTCGAGTCCGTCACCCCCGTCGGCGTCACCGCCCTGACCGTCACCGTGTCCCGGGCGCTCGGCGCCGTGAACTCCCCCGCGCCGTTGATCGTCCCCCCGCTCGCGCTCCACGCCACGTAGAACTGCGCCACCGGCGCCGCCTGGCTGTCCTGCGCCGTGGCCCCGAACGCGAACGTCGCCCCGAAGGGCACCGTGGTGTCCCGCGGCCCGATGACCAGGCTCGCCAGCTGGCTCCCCGGCCCCTGGTAGGCCACCGGGATGCTGCTCGGCGGGGTGCTGCCGCCCTGGGTGACGGTGAGGCTCTGGGTGCCGCGGAAGAGGAGGATGCTGCCGGCGTAGAGCTCGATGGTGACGTCGACCGTCTCGCTGGTGCTCTGCAGGAAGATGTCGATCGGGACGCTGACCGCGCTGCTGTCGGGGCTGAAGGTCTTGGTCACCCGCGCCAGGGTGTCGGCCGGGGGCCGCACCACGGTGATGGTGAACCGGTCCATGGCCAGCGGCGCCACCCGCGCAAAGGCGTCGAACTGGGGCGCCACCCGCAGCCGCGCCAGCCCGGGCCGCGCGGGCCCGATCGGGTTGTCGGTGCAGGTGACGACGACGAGGGCGAGCAGGGCAACGCAGGCGGCCTTGAAGGCACGCCGGGCTGCACCCGAGGCACGGGAGGCGATCTGGGACATGGGCTCAGGGGCGAATGAGATGCCCCAATTGGCCGAATTCCGGCAGGGAAGTCAATGGTGAATTTCCGCCGTGGCCGGCGCTGAGAATCGAGGCGGGGCACCCGCGTCCCTACGATTATGCCGGCGGGGAGGGCCCCCGCCGGCCTGGCGCGCTACATGAGCCCCGACTTCGCCGCCTGCCAGAGCTTCACCAGGCGGTCGAAGCCATCCTGCAGGATCTCCACCTGCTGCGGGCTCGGGCTGGCGCCCAGCGCCGTCTCCACCTCGGCCACGATCCGGTTCATCTCGCGCCGGTTCTGTCGCTCGCATTCGGCCCGGATTTCCGTGAGTTTCCGGGCAATTTCCGCCCGGACATTCATGTCCATGGGAACCTGCCAGAGGTAGGCGGCGCTGTCCCGACCGCTGATGCACAGCTCGCCCAGCCGGTCCACCAGCGGAAACCCGGATCGCCGCACCTGTTCCAAAGCCGCCTCCCGCATAAGTTTGCCTCCTGAGAGTCCCGCGCTGCCGTGACCGGTATTGCCCGCGGGCCAGCCGGTCCCCGGTCTCCTCACTCAGCACGAAGCAGGCCCGCGCCATGCGGCGTGTGCCTCATCACCCTTGCCCGGTGCCTCGCGACCCATGCCCCGTCACCTCCTGCGTTCCCTGCCACTCGCGGCCTTCGCGCTGGCCCTGGCCGGACCCGCCCGGCTCACCGCGCAGTCCACCCGACCGGAGCGGACCGGCGGGGCCGAGACCTCCAGCTACGCCGACGTGACCGGCTTCCTCGATTCGCTGGCGCGCCGCTCCCGTGACCTGCGCCTGGGGGTTCTCGGCACCAGCCCGGAGGGGCGGGCCATCCCGTGGGTGCTCGCGGCGCGGCCGATGGTCGAGGGGCCGGCCGCCGCGGCGCGCAGCGGCAAGCCCGTCATCTACCTCCAGGGCAACATCCACAGCGGCGAGGTGGAGGGCAAAGAGGCCGCGCAGATGCTGCTGCGCGACCTGGCGGTCGGGCCGCTCAGCCGCCTGCTCGACAGCGTGATCGTGCTCGTGGTGCCGATCTACAACATCGACGGCAACGAGAAGTTCGGCCCCGGCGAGCGCCACCGGCCCGGCCAGAACGGCCCCGCGGTGGTCGGCCCGAGCCTGAACGGCCAGGGGCTCAACCTCAACCGCGACTACGTGAAGCTCGAGGGCCCGGAGACCCGGGCGGCGTACGCGCTGCTGGCGGCGTGGGATCCCGACGTCTTCATCGACCTGCATACCACCAACGGGAGCTACCACGGCTACGCGCTCACCTGGTCGCCGGGGCTCAATCCCAACGGCTCGCCCGCCAACGACTACGTGCGCGATCGCTTCCTCCCCGCCGTGCGCGAGCGGCTGCGCCGCCGTCACCAGGTGGAGACCTTCCCCTACGGCAACTTCCGCAGCCAGCATCGCGACTCGCTGGCCCAGGGGTGGGAGACCTACGACGCCCGGCCCCGCTTCGGCACCAACGCGATGGGCGTCCGCGGCCGCCTTGCGATCCTCTCCGAGGGCTACAGCAACGATCCCTTCCCCACCCGGATCCGCGCCACCTACCTCTTCCTGCGCGAGATCCTCTCGCTGGCCGCGGAGGAGCGCGCCACGATCCGCCGGGTGGTGGCGGCCACCGACCGGTGGCGGCCCGACTCGATCGCGCTCCGCTCGGTGCTGGCCCCGCCGCACGTCGAGGAGGTCATCGCCGAGCTCACCGACGACGACGGCGACGGCAGCCACGGCTTCGCGCGCCGCCGCCGCTCCGGGGCCTTCCAGGCGATCCGCATGCCCGTGTATGACCGGTTCGTGCCCGCCGCGCAGGTGGCCCGGCCCGCCGGCTACCTGCTGCCGCCCGGCTATGGGCACCTCGTGAGCCTGCTGCGGCAGCAGGGGGTCCTCGTGGAGCGGCTGCGCGATCCCTGGTCGGGGCCCGCCGCCCGCTTCCGGGTCGACAGCCTCCAGGTGGCTCCGTTCGTCTTCGAGGGGCACCGCACCGTCACCGTGCACGGGGCGTGGGGCGCCCCGGAGGCCGCGACGGCCGCGCCGGGCTGGTACTGGGTCTCGACCGACCAGCGCCTGGGGACCTTCGCCGCCTGCGTCCTCGAGCCCGGCTCCGAGGATGGCTACGCCACCTGGAACCTCCTCGACCGCGACCTGCGCCGGGGCGCCACGCTGCCGTTCTTCCGCCTGGCGTCGCCCCTCGCGATTGCCACCGAGCTGCTCCCCTAGGCGAGGGAACCCCGCGCCTGCCCGGGGGTACCCCCGGAGGCTCCCGTTTCCCGTTTCCCGTTTTCCCGTTTCCCGTTTCCCGTTTCCCGGCCTCCTCGATCCCATGCTCGCTCCCGGCGCCAAGGCCCCCGCGTTCTCCCTTCCTGCCGCCGACGGCGCCACGGTGCGCCTGACGCAGTTCAAGGGCGCGCCGGTCGTCCTCTACTTCTACCCGAAGGACGACACCGCCGGCTGCACCACCGAGGCCTGCGAGTTCCGCGACCGGTGGCGCGCCGTGCGGGCCACCGGCGCCACGGTGCTCGGCATCTCCCCCGACCCCGTCGCCTCGCACCAGAAGTTCGCCGCGAAGTACAAGCTCCCCTTCCCGCTGCTGGCCGACACCGATCACGCCGTGGCCACGGCCTACGGCGTCTGGGGGGAGAAGAGCATGTACGGGCGGAGGTACTTCGGGATCCTGCGGACGAGCTTCGTGATCGGCCCGACCGGAAAGGTGATCCGCGTCTTCGAGAAGGTGAAACCGAAGGGCCATGCCGCGGAGGTCCTGGCCATCCTCCGGGAATTGAAAATGTGATCCGCCTCACACTCGGCGAATCCCGAGTCGCGGGGTCGTGTGAAGCGCGGTTGACGGTTCGGGGATGTGCCACTAGAGTCGGCGACTGACGGAGAGCACTCTTACCTGATGGAGGGAACCATGCGTATCACTCGCAGTCTGTTTGCGAGCCTTGCCCTGGCCGCCGCGCCGCTGGTGGCGCAGGCGCCGGGGACGGTCGAAGTGGGCGCGTTCGGCCGCTTCTCCCACTACGACTCCGACCTGAACTTCGACGACCGCGTGGGCGTCGGCGGCCGGCTCGGCATCTTCGTCCTCACGAACCTCGCCCTCGAGGCCGACGCCGCCTACAACCCCACCTACACGTCCACCGACGTGTACGTGCGCAACTTCCCGCTGCACGGGCGGCTGGTCTACAACGTCCCGATCGGCGGCCACACCGCCTTCCTGCTGGGCGGCGGCTACGCCCACAACCTCTTCCGCAAGGGGTACGAGGAGAGCAAGGGCGGCCCGGGCGCGCTGGCGGGCCTGCGGCTCGGCACCGGCGGCACCCTGAGCATCCGGCTCGACGGCACGCTCGACTACATCGCCTCGGCCGAGAGCAAGGGCGGCCCGTTCCCGGCGCTGGGCGTCCAGCAGGCCGACAACAACCTCCATTGGGGCTTCCAGGCCGGCCTGTCGCTGCTGCTCGGCAAGCACGGCGACGGCGACCGTGACCAGGACGGCGTGCGCGACTCGGCCGACCAGTGCCCGGCCACCCCGGTCGGGGACAAGGTCGACGCCAGCGGCTGCTCGCTGCCCAAGGACGCCGACGGCGATGGCGTGACCGACAACCTCGACCGCTGCCCGGCGACCCCGGCCGGCGACCGGGTGGACGCCACCGGCTGCTCGCTGCCCAAGGATGCCGACGGCGACGGCGTGGTGGATGCGGCGGACAAGTGCCCCAACACCCCGGCCGGCACGGCGGTGGATGCCACCGGCTGCCCGAAGGACAGCGACGGCGACGGCGTGGTGGATGCGGCGGACCGGTGCCCGAACACCCCGGCCGGCACGGCGGTGGATGCCAATGGCTGCCCGAAGGACAGCGATGGCGACGGCGTGCTGGACGCGGCCGACCGGTGCCCCAACACCCCGGCCGGCACGGCGGTGGATGCCACGGGCTGCCCGGCGGACAGTGACGGGGACGGCGTGCGGAACGCCGTGGACAAGTGCCCGGACACCCCGGCGGGGACCACGGTGGACGCGGTGGGCTGCGCGGCGCTGTTCCAGGCCGGCCAGCCGCTGGTGCTCGAGGGCGTGAACTTCGAGACCGGGAAGGCCGTGCTGCTGCCGGCATCGACGGCGGTGCTCGACCGGGTGGCGGAGTCGCTGGCGAACAACCCGGACGTGACCGTCGAGGTGGGCGGGCACACGGACAACACCGGGTCGCGGGCCACGAACACCCGGCTGTCGGCGGCGCGCGCCAGCGCGGTGCGGGACTACCTGATCGGGAAGGGCATTGACGGGGCCCGGCTGACGGCCAAGGGCTACGGCCCGGACCAGCCGGTGCAGGAGAACACCACGGTGGCGGGCCGCGCGGCCAACCGCCGGGTGGAGCTGACCAAGACCAACTAGGCCGGTGTCGCGCCACCCGGCGCGCGCCCCTGAACGACGGGCCGGTGGGTGGGTCGGAACCTCTGTTCCGATCCCGTCCACCGGCCCGGTCGCATCCCCTCCACTCCCCTCCACGCCGTCCCCGTCCGCGATTATCCTTCCACCCCTATGCGTACCGCCTTCCTCCTCCGTGTCGCGCTCCCCCTCGCCGCGCTTGGCTGCGCCTCGGGCGGGTCGAGCACTGGCGCCTCGACGACGTTTGTGCAGCCCGAGACGGGCGAGCGCCACCTCAAGAACATCCGGCAGCTGACCTTCGGCGGCAACAACGCCGAGGCGTACTTCTCGCGCGACGGCCGCACGATCATCTACCAGCGGCAGGAGAAGGTCGACGCCGGCTGTGACCAGCAGTACCTCATGCAGGCGGACGGGTCGGGGGTGCGTCGGGTCTCCAACGGCCAGGGCCGCACCACGTGCGGCTTCTTCTACGCCAATGACCAGCGCATTCTGTACAGCTCCACGTTCAAGGATTCGCCGGACTGCCCGGCCCCGCCCGACCGCTCCCACGGGTACGTCTGGCCGCTGGGACACCTCGAGATCTACACCTCGAAGCTCGACGGCACCGACCTCCGCCCGCTGACCAGCAACGGCTGGTACAACGCGGAGGCCACCGTCTCGGCCGACGGAAAGAAGATCATCTTCACCAGCACTCGCGACGGCGACATCGAGCTCTACACGATGAACGTCGATGGCAGCAACGTCCGCCGCCTCACCAACCGGGTGGGCTACGACGGCGGCGCCTGGTTCTCGCCCGACGGCACCCAGATCGTCTGGCGTGCGGGCTATCCCAGGACCGCGGCCGACACCGCCGATTACCTCACGCTGCTGAACAACCGCCTGGTCCGGCCGGCCAAGGTCGAGGTCTGGGTGGCCGACGCCGACGGCAGCAATGCGCGGCAGGTGACCAACCTCGGCGGGGCCAACTTCGCGCCGGTGTTCACCCCGAGCGGCAAGAAGATCATCTTCTCCTCGAACTTCGAGAAGCCGCGCAGCGGCGAGTTCGACCTGTACCTGGTCAACCCTGACGGCACCGGGCTCGAGAAGGTCACCACCCACCCGGACTTCGACTCCTTCCCGATGTTCAGCGGCGACGGGAAGAAGCTCCTGTGGGCCTCCAACCGGCACCAGTCGGAAGTCGGCGAGACCAACCTCTTCATCGCGGACTGGGTGGAGTGACGGAGGCGCCGGCGCCCGGCGGCAAGCTCCGGGAGTGGGTGCGGACCATCGGCTTCGCCGTCGTGGCGTGGCTGGTGCTGCGCACCTTCCTGGTGCAGGCCTTCCACATCACCTCCGAGAGCATGGAAGGCACCCTGCTCACCGGCGACGTGCTGTGGGTGGCGCGGCCGACCTTTGGCGCCAAGATCCCCTTCACCAGCACGCTGCTGCCCGGATTCCGGGAGCCACGCCACGGCGACATCGTCGTCTTCGAGTCGGTGGAGACCGCGGGGCTCGACGTCGTCAAGCGGGTGATCGGCCTGCCCGGCGACACCCTGGCCATGCGGGACGGCACCGTGCTCCGCAACGGCGCGCCGCAGGCCGAGCCCTACGCCCACCGGGCCCGGCCCGGCGAGCCCGATCCCAATGGGAGCCAGGCCCAGATGCGGGCCTGGCAGGAGTCCCGCCTGGTCGGTCCCCGGCCCGCCGCCTACCAGCCCGACCGGAACAACTGGGGCCCCATCGTGGTCCCGGCCGACTCGCTCTTCGTCATGGGCGACAACCGCGACTCCTCCTACGACGGCCGCTGGTGGGGCTTCCTGCCCCGTCGCAACCTGCGGGGCTCGCCGCTCATCATCTACTACAGCTTCGATCCCTCGAGCTGGCGCCCGCTGCCGCTCCTGACCGCGACCCGCTGGGGCCGACTCCTCACCATCCCCCGATGACCGCCCCCGCGGGCCCCCCGCCCCGCGAAGCCACCCTGGCCGAGGCCCTCCGCGAATGGGTCCGCGCCATCCTGATCGCCATCGCCGCCTGGCTCGTGCTCCGCACCTTCGTGCTGGAGGCGTTCCGCATCCCCTCGAGCAGCATGGAGGCCACCCTGCTCCCGGGCGACCGGCTCTTCGTCAACAAGGCGGTGTTCGGCCCCGAGATCCCGGGGCTGGGCTGGCACCTCCCCGCCTGGCGCCAGCCGCGGCGTGGCGAGGTGATCGTCTTCGACTCCGTCGAGGACGACCTCAAGCTGGTGAAGCGGCTGATCGGGGTGCCGGGCGACACGCTGGAGATGCAGGGCGGGGAGCTCTACGTGAACGGCCTGCGGCAGGCGGAGCCCTGGGCCCGCCACACCGACCGGGGCAAGGGCGAGTTCGCCGAGGCCCGGCGGCAGATGCGGGAGTGGCAGCTGCCGTACCTGGCGGCGGATCCCGCCGGCTACACGCCGGACCTGCAGCACTGGGGACCCCTCGTGGTGCCGCCCGACTCGTACTTCGTCCTGGGCGACAACCGCGACAACTCCTACGACAGCCGGTACTGGGGCTTCATTCCGCGCCGGGCGGTGCGCGGCGCCCCGCTGTGCATCTACTTCAGCTATGATCCCGCCAGCTGGCAGCGCTACCGGGCGCTGACCACCATCCGCTGGGACCGCCTGCTCACCCGGCCACGCTAGGCCGGCCCATCCCCGCGCGGGCCAGGAATGCCGAGAGGCCCGCGCACCCCGCCGCGGCGCTCGCCGCGTAGAACGCCGCCCGGGGCGAGATGGCCGACGCGATGCCCCCGGCGGCGATGGGGCCGATGATGCGGGCCACCGCGCTCACGCTCTGCAGCAGCCCCAGCGCCCGCCCCTGCTCCTCCGCCGGCGCCACCCGGCTCACGAAGGCCGCCGCGCTCGGGCCGATCGTGGCGGACCCCGCGGCCACCAGCACCAGCGCGCCGCACAGCAGCGGCAGCCCGGCCCCCGGGGTGAGCGCCCGCGGCAGCAGCGCCAGTCCCAGGGCCAGCACCACGCCCCCGACCGCGATCAGCAGCGGCTCGCCGTGCCGCCGCACCAGGCGGCCGATCAGCCCGCCCTGGACCGCGGCGCTCACCACGCCGATCAGCACAAAGAGGTAGGCGGAGTCGTGGCGGTCGAGCCCGAGCGATCGCTCCACCTGCAGCGGGAAGATCACGTAGAGCACGGTGAACGCGACGGTCGAGCAGGCGGTGGCCGAGAAGGCGCCCAGGAAGCGGCTCCAGTGCACCGGGGCCGTCGCCACCCCGGTCGCGGCGGCCCGCCGCGATTCGGGCAGCCAGCGCCAGGCCAGGACCAGGTTGAGGCCGGTGAGCGCCGAGGCCACCAGCCCGGGTGCCGCGCTGCCCCAGTGACTCGAGAGGCCACCGATGGCCGGCCCCACCACGAAGCCCAGGCCGAAGGCGGCGCCCAGCCGGCCCATGGCGCCGGCCCGGCGGTCGGCCGGCGTCACGTCGGCCAGGTAGGCCTGGGCCACGTTCACCGTGGCGCCCATCGCCCCGGCCACCAGGCGGGACACCAGCAACAGCCAGAAGCTCCCGGCCAGCCCGAACACCAGATAGGAGATGGCGCTGCCCGCGAGGCCCACCAGCAGGACCGGTCGTCGGCCGACCCGGTCCGAGAGCCGCCCCCACCACGGCGCGAGCAGGAACTGCATCAGCGAGAAGCTCGCCACCAGGAGGCCGACGCCCGTGTCTCCCACCTGGAACGCCGCGGCGTAGCTCGGCAGCAGCGGGAGCACGATGCCGAAGCCGATCAGGTCGATGAAGACGGTCAGGAAGATCAGCAGGGAGGGGGAGGGCATGGCGGAATGTAGCGGGGGAGACCGGTGCGTCCCGGTGCCCGATCGCGGGGGGATCACTCCTCGCGGCGCGGGTCTTCCGGCGTGCTCATCGAGGCTCGCGCCAGGTAGGAGGCCACCCGGCCGCAGGTGCGGCACTGCATGGTCACCCGCCCGGCGGGTTCCTCGTTACGTTTGGGGCTGCGCTCGATGGTCGGGGTGCTGCAGGAGGGGCAAACCAGCGGTTTGTGGTCGCGGTCGGCCGCGATCAGGATCAGGGCCTCGGCAGCCCGGTATTCTTTGATGCCGCGACGTCCCACGGACCGCCCTTCTGGCGGGAGAGCGTCAGGCTGGGAATGTCTGACCCGCCCGTGCGTCAATCTAAAGATCGCTTCAAGGGGGCGCAAATATGTCGGCCCGTCTCGCGCCACTGCTCGGCCTGCTGCTCGCGGCGCTGCCGCTCGCGGGCCAGCGCACCCATGAGGTGCGGTTGCGGCACCCAGCGCCCGAAGAGTTCCGCTTTGCCCCGGCCCGGCTCGTGGTGGGGGGGAGCGACGTGATCGAGTTCACGGTGGAGGCGGGCGGCCCCTACGTGGTCGGCTTCGAGCCCGGCGACCTGTCCCCTGCCGAGCAGGCGCGGCTGCAGGAACTCCTCCCGGCAGGGTCCGGGGCGCTTAGGGGACCGGTGCTGCCCGGGCCCGGGGCCAGCTTCCGGGTGCGGCTGCCGGGTTTGCCGCCAGGGACGTATCGCTTCGTGTCGGTGACCCACGCCGCATACCGGATGCAGGGCGAATTGACGGTGCGGTAAGTGGATGCCCCCTCTTCCCATTCCGGGGGGGACCGGTACATTGGAATTTGACCCACCCCATCCCCCAGGGATCGTATGCACCTGACGAGAAGGACGCTGCCGGCGGCGGTTGCCCTGCTGGCGGCCTGCGCCGGAGGTTCGGCCCCGCAGGGCCCCGCGCCGTCCGCGGACCTGCCGGCCCTCGAGGCGGCCAGCCAGCAGCGCCCGCGCGACGCGGGCCTGATGACCCAGCTGGGCATCGCCAATTACGAAGCCCAGAAGTACGAGCGGGCCCGCGATGTCCTGGCGAGCGCCCTGACCCTCAACCGCCAGAACTACCCGGCGCAGGTCTACCTGGGGCTCACCTTCGAGCAGCTGGGCCAGTTCGACTCGGCCCGGGTGGCCTACACCGCCGCGGCGCTGCAGGCCCGGAACGCCGGCCAGCGGGGCGAGATCGAGAACCGGCTCACCCTGCTCACCCGCACCGAGCTGCGGGCCGCGGCACGCGAGGCGGTGGCCCGGGAGGCCACGCTCTCGAGCCAGCCCCCGACCCAGAACGCGATCGCCGTCTTCCCGTTCCGCTTCATCGGCACCAACGCGGAGCTCGAGCCCCTCGGGCGCGGCCTGACCCATCTGATGGTCACCGACCTGTCCAAGCTGCCACGGCTCACGCTCCTCGAGCGGGAGCGGGTGCAGGCGCTGGTCGATGAACTCGCGCTCACCGAGGGCGGCCGGGTCGACCCGGCCACCGGCGCCCGGTCCGGCCGGATGCTCCGCGCCGCCCGGGTGGTGCAGGGCTCGGTGCAGGAGGTGCCGGGGCGGACCGACCTGCGCCTCGACGCCGCGGTGGTCGATGCCACTAGCAGTGCGGTGGTGGCCACCGGGACGGGCTCGGACCAGCTGCAGCAGCTCTTCACCCTCGAGAAGACGGTGCTCTTCCGCCTGCTCGACCAGATGGGCGTGGTCATCACGCCGGCCGAGCGGCGGGCCATCAGCGAGCGCCCCACCGCGGACATGCAGGCGTTCCTCGCCTTCAGCCGCGGCCTGGAGCAGGAGGACCGCGGGGACTACGCCGCCGCGGCCGCGAGCTTCGAGGCCGCGGTGGCCCGCGACCCGAACTTCCGCCAGGCCCGCGACCGGCGCGCCAGCAGCGCCCGCGCCGCCCAGGCCATGCGGGTCACGCCCCGGGTGCTGGCCGGCCTGCTGCCCTCCGGGCCCACCACCGGGGACCAGCCGCCCGGCGACGTCACGCCGCGCAACCCGACCGTGGCCACGCGCGGGCCGATCCTCCGGACCGGGATCCAGGTGACGATCCCCTCCACCGGCACCACGCTGACCAATCGCTTCACCGGGCCGACCTCCCGGCCGCCCACGGTCCGGCCCAACCTGCCCGAGACCCTCAACACCGACGTGCCCAACGGCAATACGCTGAGCGGCACGATCATCATCATCATCACGCGGCCCTGATGCGGACCTCATCGATCGTAGTCACGCTGGCCGCCCTCGCGGCCGTCTCTCCCGGGGCCGCCGCGGCACAGGACAACCTGTTTCCGCAGGCCGCCGTCGTCGGTGGACTCGACGCCCGCCAGTACAGCTTCGGCGGCAACGAGTTCTCCGTGCAGCGCATCCGGCAGTTCGCCTTCCCCATCGGGGTGCTGGTTCCGGTGGGGCGGCGCTTCTCGTTCGACGTGGGCACCGCCTACGCCACCACGTCCACCCGGGACTCCGCCGGCGCCGACGAGAGCTTCTCGTCGCTGACCGATGCCCAGGTGCGGATGTCGTACGTGCTCGGCACCGACGCGCTGGTGGCCAGCGTCATGGTGAACCTCCCCACCGGCAAGCAGACCACCACGCTGCGGCAGTTCGGCGTGGCGTCGAGCGCGTCCTCGTCGTTCCTGCTCTTCCCCGTGAACTCGTACGGGTCCGGCACCTCGGTTACCCCCGGGCTCGCCGCGGCCACCTCCGCCGGCCCCTGGAACCTCGGCCTGGCGGCAAGCCTGCGCTTCAGCGCCGAGTACAGTCCCTTCAACGACGCCAGCAACAAGTCGGTGAAGTACCAGCCTGGCATCGAGACCCGCATCCGGGCTGGCGCCGATCGCCTGGTCGGCCAGAGCCGGCTCTCCCTGGGCGCCACCTTCAGCACCTTCGGCAACGACGAGCTCCGCGGTGGCGGCTTCGCCGGCGGCAGCGAGGTGAGCCCGGGCCATCGCTTCCTCTTCGATGCCAGCCTGCTGGCGCCGATGGGGCGTGGCACGGTGTCCATCTACGCCTGGGACTTCTTCCGGGCCGCCTCCAACAGCGGCGACTCGACCTCGCTCGGCAACCGGGAGAACATTTTCACGGCTGGCGTGAGCGGCACCTTCCCGATCGGGGAGAAGATGGCGCTCGAGCCGGTGATCGAGGGCCGGGTCTGGTCGCCGGAGACGGGCAGCGGGTACCTGGTCGGGGCGGGGACCGGGCTCCGGATCGACCTGAGTCCGGCGCTGACCTTCGTCCCAGCCCTCCGCGTGGATTTCGGCCACCTGGAGACCCCCGCTGGCGCGTCCGGCTCGCTGACGGGGTGGGGGCTCACGGCGCTGCTCCGCTACGGCTTGTAGTCAGGGGGCATACCGAATCAGTAGCAGGGACTACAACTAGCCTTCTGCGGCCGAGACCCCCGGGTTTCGGCCGCTTTTTTTCAGGAATTCTTGACCAGCCCCACCCCGGGTGGTACGTTGCCGCTCAATCTGCGGCCCGGTAACGGCCGGCGCGCAGGGGGTTTCCACCAGGAGGGGTCGTTGGCCTCGGAACTTGGCGCTTCCCAGATCTCGACGTTGCTGGAAGCGCTGCCCGGCATCGCGAACGTGCTCCGGAGCCCCGTGGCCGACGCACTGCTCAACGTCATCCGGTCCGCGGCCCGGATCGCTGAGTTCCAGCTCGCCGATGCGGAGGAGCTGATCCGCTACGCCACCCGGCGTGGCCTGGTGGGGATGGAGGAAGGGGACCGGGTGATCGCGGAGGTGCGGGAAGCCGCCCAGAAGCGGGCCGAGCGGACCGCCGAGCGGGAAAAGGCGGCCAAGTCCAAGGCCAAGCCCAAGCCGAAGCCGGCCTCCAAGAAGCCCGTCGCCAAGAAGAAGAAGTAGGCCCCGCTCCGGAATGCAGCACGGGCGACCGACACCGGTCGCCCGTTTGCGTTGTGGCACCTGCGCCGCCCGTCAGGTCCGGAATTCCCCCACCAGCTTCGAGAGCCGGCTGCTGGCATCCAGCAGCGCGGTGGCGCTCGCCGCCATGTCCTCGGTGGAGGCGCTCTGCTGCTCCGCCGCGGCCGAGACCTGCTCGCTCGCGGAGGCGTGCTCCGATGCCGCCCGCGCCACCAGGGCGGTGCGGGAGCCGAGCTGGCCCACGACGTCGCGATTCTGTCCGGCCGCGGTGGCCAGGCCGGTGGCGGCGGACTGCACCTCGCCGATGGCGGTGCCGATGGTATCGAGGCCCTGCACCACCGCCTCGGCGAGCGTCTCGATTCCCCCGACCTTGCTGGTGCCGACCTGCATCGTCTCGGCGATCTGGCGGATCTGGGCCCGGAGGAATTCCACCGTCTTGGTGACCTCACGGGCGGCGGTGGCGCTCGAGTCGGCCAGCTGGCGCACTTCGTCGGCCACCACGGCGAAGCCCCGTCCGTGCTCGCCGGCGCGGGCGGCCTCGATGGCGGCGTTGAGGGCGAGCAGGTTGGTCTGGCTGGAGATCTGCTTGATCAGGTCGATGAAGTCGGTGATGGACTCCGACTGGCTCACCAGGGCGCGGACCTGCTCCGCGGAGGTCTGCACCACCCCGCGCACGTCGAGCAGCGTGGTGCGGGCCGACTCGACGTCACCCCGGTACCGGAGCGCCGTCCGGCGGATCTCCTCGGCGAGGCGCACCGCGCGCTGCGCGGCATCGGCGTTGGACGCGGACGCCTCGCGCAGCCGGGTGAGCAGCTGGTCCGCCTCCCCGGTGCCGCGCACCTGGTGCTCGGCGCCCTCCGCGATCCGCACCATCGCGGCGGAGATCTGGCCGCTGGAGGCCGCGATCTCCTCGCTCATGGCGGAGAAGTCGCCCGCGTTCCCGGAGAGCTGCTGCGACTCCTGCACCACCGCCTGCACCAGCGCGCGCAGCCGGCCACCCATGTCATCGAGCGCGCGCGCCAGCCGCGCCAGCTCGGCGGGCATCCCCGCCAGCTGCAGGGGGCGCAGGTCGCCCCCGCCGAAGCGGTCGGCGGCGGCAATCAGGCGGCTGGTCTGGCGGTCCACGATCCGGATCAGCCCCACCCCGGCCGCCATCCCCACCACCAGGGCGAGCAGGCCGCAGCCGATCACCAGCCGCTGGTACAGGACGGTGCGCGCACTGAGGGCGGCGGCGCGGTCACGGGCGTGGGCCCCCTGCTCCTCGCTCAGCGACCGGACGGCGGCGATGAGGCTGTCGGTGGCGCCGGTGGCCCGCGCGGCCAGGAGGCGGGCATCGTCGCTGCGTCCGATGTCGGCCAGGGCGTGCGCGATGGAGTAGGAGATCTCGAGCTCGGCCTGGCGGTCGCCCACGAGGTTGAGCAGCGCGCGGTCGTGCCCGTCGAGGTGCGGCAGCCCGCGCAGCCGGGCCTGGATGGCGTAGGCCTCGTCGCCGGTGGTGAGGAACTCCGCCTTGACCGCGCTGCTCGGGGTGAGCAGGTACTTCTCCCCGGCCCGGATCTGGTCGAGCGCGGTGGCCACCAGCGCCCCGGCCAGCCGGCCGCCCCGGTCGAGGACCTCGATCTCGTCCTCCGTCTCCCGCGCGATGGTCCGGAGCGCGCTGATCGCGGCCACCGACATCACCAGCACCAGCGCCACGGTGCAGGCCACCGAGGTGGCGAGCATGCGCCGGAGGCTGCGCGTGAAGGGGTTCACCGGGACTCCACCGCGACCAGCCGTCCGCCGGCCACCCGCCCGAGCACCACGTTCGGGTTGGGCAAGTCCCCGTTGGCGTCGAAGGCGATGGTCCCGCCCGCGCCTTCGAACGCCGGGGCACCGTTGCCCACCGCCGCGACCGCGTCACGGATCCGGGTCCGGTCGGTCCCGACGCGCGCGATGATCTCCCGCAGCATCCACAGGATGTCGTAGGACGCTGCCGCCGCCTGGGTCGGGTCCGAGGCTGCCGGGTACCGGGCGCGATACCCCGCGACGAAGGCGCGGTTGGGCGGGGTGGCCTGGCTGGGGAGGTAGCCCAGGGCGATGTACGTCCCCTCGGTGACCGGCCCGCCGGCCTCGAGCCCCTCGAGTCCGTCCCCGCCCATGACCGGCAGGGTGACGCCCCCGCCGCGGATGGCGCGCAGCACCGCGAGGGCGTCGGCCTCGTTGCCGCCGATGACCAGGACCTGGCTCCGCTTGCGCCGCAGCAGCCGGGCGACGTAGGCCCCGACGTCCGGCGCCACCGGTGCGTACGGGTCCACGTCCTCGATCCGGCCGCCGAGCCGGACGAACTCGTCGATGAAGGTCTGGCGGAGGCCCCGGCCGTACTCGTTGTTGGCGTAGAGGACCGAGGCGGAGGTGAGTCCCAGCTGGTTGGCGGCGTACCGCGCGAGGGCGGTGCCGTACTGCAGGTCGCTGGGGCAGACGCGGAAGGTCCACTCGCCGGCGGTGGTGACGCGCGGGGCCGAGGAACTGGGCGAGAGCTGCACCACCGGATGGGCGGGGTCGTTGTAGACGGGCGCGGCGGCGAGGGTGGCGCCGCTGTAGACGTGCCCGATGACCGCGACCACGCCGGCGGCCTGCAGCGCCGTGGCGACCATCACGGCCGTGTCCGGATCGCCGTGGTCATCGCGCGCCACGAGCTCGATGGGGCGGCCGTTGATGCCCCCCGCCGCGTTGATCTGTTCCACGGCGAGGGTGGCGGCCCGCAGCATGGGGGCGCCGACGGAATCGGTGAACGGGCCCGCGAGCCCGATACGGACCGGCGCGTTGCCCTGGGTGCAGGCGGCCGTGGTGGCGGCACACGCCAGCGCGACGGTGGAGGGAAGGAGAAACCGCCGCCAGGCAACGATCACGGTCGACTCCGGAGGGGGGGATGGCCCGCCCGTACGCTAGCGGAGGCTCCGACGCGCGGCAATCCCGCCACGCTACCTTTGGGCATGCCCGAATGGACCCGACGGCCGGCGGCGGCGCAGTTCGACCTGCACGGCCAGAGCGTGCTCGACGCGGCGCGCAGCGCGGAGCAGTTCCTGCGCGCGCAGGCGCGGGCCCGCCGGGGCGCCGTGGTGCGCCTCATCACCGGCCGCGGCCGCGCCGGTGGGGGTGCGCCGGTGCGCACCCGCGTGCGCACGCTGCTGCGCCGGCTGCGGGACGGCGGCGAGGTGGTGCGGGACTACGTGCTGGAGGAAGGCGAGGGCAGCTTCCTGGTGCGCCTCACGGACTGACGCCGGCGGCGGCGGGTGGAGCCGGCGGCGGTGCCGGGGCCGCCGCGCGGGCCCGACCCCAGCCATCGAGCACCCGGCCGTCGATCAGGCTCACCGAGGCGACCGTCCGGCCCCGCTCGATCCGCCAGGTGAGCCGCAGCATCCGCCCCTGCCGAACCCACTGCAGCATCCACTGGCTGCCCTGCACCCGGGCCCCGACCACGCCGTAGGCCCCCTCGAGGGTCCGCTTCCACTCCTCCAGTTCCGCGCCGGTGATGCTGCCCGAGAGGGTGAGGACGCCGGCCGCGCTGTCCACCGCGGACAGCCACAATTCCACCGCGGTCCCCGAGCCGGGGGCGAACACGGTGCCGCGGCACTCGTGCACCGCGCGATCCCGGCGGGACCGGTCACAGCGCAGGCCGCGCCCTCCCAGCGCCCGCACCTGGTGCGCGGCCGGGGTGAGTCGCGTTCCGGCCTCGAAGCCGAGGAAGGCGAGGGGTGGCAACGGGGTGTCCTGCCCGGCGAGGGTGCACGGGAGGCACAGCGTGAGGAACAGCGCGAGGGATCGGGTCACGCCCGGTAGTATCGCGCCCCGGCGCCCGGAGGTGAAGCCAGGGGGGAAGGACGACGGCCCAGGCGCGGACGGGTCTGGCCCGTCCAGCCGCCGGGGCCGGCGTGTGCGTCAGGGTAGCCGCGAGCGGCGCTCAGGCCTTGCGGACGTTCGCCGCCTGCAGGCCCTTCGGGCCCTCCACGATGTCGAATTCCACCTGGTCGCCCTCGGCCAGAGAGCGGAAGCCGTCCATCGCGATGGCGGTATGGTGCACGAAGACGTCCTTGCCGCCATCCTGAGCGATGAAGCCGAAGCCCTTCGCATCATTGAACCACTTCACGGTACCCTTCGCCATTGCTTCTACCTCGGATGTGGGAGCTCGCCGGCTCCGGAAAACCCCCGGCCCGAATGGTCGGGGCAAGACAGGATCAGGGCGGCGCTGACCGGTGGGACGTCGCGCGGCTGTTAGGGGAGTGCGATGCGGGGTGCTGCGGCCATGGCGATAAGGTTCAGCCCGTCCCGGAAGTTGTCAAGAAGGTGGCCGGCGCCGCTGGCCGGCGACCGGGGCAGGCCCTAGTTTGACGCGACGGACCCCTCTTCCAGGACCCACACATGCTTGCCTCGCTCCTGCTCGTGCTGCTGCCGCAGCAGCCCGCTCCCCCGCCCCCCCCCGCCGCGCCGCGGCCTACGGCATCCCCGATCGCGCGGGCGGCGATCCAGCCCGCCGAGGCCGCGGTGCTGGTCGGCGATACCCTCCGGCTCAAGGTGGTGGCCTACGACTCCGCCGGGCAGGTCTTCCCCGGCACGACCGCCACCTGGTTCGCCACGGGCGGGATGTTCGAAGGCTCGGTGGACGGCGACGGCCTCGTCACGGCCGGCGCGGTCGGCACCGTCACGGTGTCGGCGCTGGTGCGGCCGGCGGGTGGCGGCCGGGCCACCACGGCCATCGGACGGGTGACGATCCTGCCGCAGCCGGCGGCCAGGCTGAGCGTCACGCCGCTGCCCACCCGGTTGTATGTGGGGCAGTCGCTGGCGCTCACCGCCACGCCCTATGCCGCCAACGACGACCGGCGCTACGACGAGGTGCTGTGGAGCAGCGACCGCGGCACCGTGGTGGCGGTGGGACGGGAGGGTCGCCTCACGGCCCGCGCGGCGGGGCAGGCGACCATCACCGCCACGGCGGGCCGCGCCAGCCGGAGCTTCCGGGTGACGGTGCTCCCCAACCCGGTCACCCAGGTGAGCCTGGAGCCCGCCGAGGTCCGGGTGCGGGCCGGCGACGTGGTGCGCTTTGCCTTCACGGCGCGGGGGGGGGGCCGGACCATCGCCGACGCGCTCCCGGAGTGGTCGCTCGCGCCGGGCCACGGGATCATCGACGAGGATGGCGCCTTCGTGGCCGACCTGCCGGGGACCTACCGGGTGCTCGCCAGCTTCGCGGGTCGCAGCGCGGAGGCGGTGGTCAGCGTGGCCCCGCGCGACGTGCGGCGCCCGACCAGCATCGCGGGCCGGCTCCCCATCAAGGGCACCGCCGCGGAGTTCTGGCTGCACCCCGATGGCAAACACGGCTACCTGACCACCCTCGGCGACCGGTTCTACGCCGTGAACCTCGCCGACCCCACCAAGCCGCAGATCACCGACTCGGTGATGGTGGACGCCCGGGTGATCAACGACCTGATGACCACCGAGGACGGCCGCTTCGGCGTGGTGACGCGGGAGGGCGCCTCGAGCCGGAAGAACGGCATCGTGGTGCTCTCGTTCGAGGATCCCGCGCACCCGAAGGCCATCGCGGAGTTCACCGAGACGGTCAGCGGTGGGGTGCACTCCACGTTCATCTACCGCGGCTACGTCTACCTCACCGACGATGCCACCGGCTCGATGCGGGTGATCGACCTGCGAGATCCCTACCAGCCCCGGCAGGTGGCGCGGTGGGAGACGCCGCGGACCGCCGCCGGCCGGATGCTGCACGACATCGACGTGCAGGACGGCCTCGCCTACCTCTCCTACTGGAACGACGGGCTGGTCGTGCTCGACGTCGGCAACGGGATGAAGGGCGGGAGCCCGGAGCGGCCGGTGCTGGTCACCCAGGTCAAGTACGACCTCCCGGCCCTCTACCGCGAGGTGGAGGCGGTGGGCGGCCCGGGCTTCATCCGCGGCACGCACACGGCGTGGCGGAGCGGCCGGTACGTCTTCGTCGGGGACGAGGTATTTGCGGCCAGGCCCGCGGCCACCGGCTACGCGCCGGGCGGCGTCATCGGGCTCGGCCGCGCGTACGGGCGGCTGCACGTCATCGACCTGCAGGACCTGGCGAATCCGCGCATCGTGGCGTGGTACGAGCCCAAGGATGGCGGGACGCACAACGTGTGGGTGGCCGGCGACACGCTGTACCTGGGCGACTACCAGGGCGGGCTGCGGGTGCTCGACGTGTCGGGGGAGCTCCGGGGGGACCTGCTGCGACAGGGGCGGGAAATCGCCCACGTGCACACCGGGGACAAGCTGGGGGCCACGCCCAACGTCGCCAACGCCTGGGGGGCGATCTACCGCGACGGCTACATCTACGTGCCCGACATGAACTCCGGGCTCTGGGTGGTGAAGGTGGAGGGCAAGAGCGCGCTGACGCCCTAGCGACGGCCCGGTCCCGTGGCGGAGGGGGGGCACCGCCCCGCTCCGCCCGGGGGCCGGCGCCGACCGCCCAATCCCCGCCCCGCCGATGTAGATTTCCGCCCCATGACCATCCCGCAGACCCTCACCATCCGGAGCTTCGGCGACCGGGCGGAGGCGTTGTCGCACTTCATCCTGCGCGCCGGCGAGGCGCCGCGGCTGGTGGCGTTCGACGATACCATCGGGTGCCCGATGGACATCGCGCTGGCGGCGCTGGAATGGACCAAGGCCACCGGGGTGCTCCCGGATGACGACATGATCCACGCCGCCCGGCTCACCGGGGAGACCGCCGCCGCGGTCATCGAGCGCAAGGTCGAGGGCCGGCGGCAGTACATCTACCTCGGCCCCCGGCTCGACGCGCCGCCGATGGACGTGTTCGAAGGCAAGGTGCTGTTCGACGAGCCCGGGGTGAAGGCCGTGGAGTTCTCCCAGCGCGCCCACGCGCTGGCGCACTTCCTCCGGGCCACCAGCGGCTCCGGCGCCCTGCTGGCCCTGCTGGGCCGACGGGCGCCGGAGGTGCGGCACCTGCGGCGCTGGCTCGGCCCCATCCTGGGGGAGCTCGACGGGCCGCGCACGCTGGTGGGCGGGTGGTTTGCCGCCAGCGCGGCCGGCGGCCTCCTGGCCACGAGTGACGGCGAGCCCAACTACCGCTACATCGAAGTCGGACTGGAATCGTGAAATCCCTTCGCCTGCTGACCCTGGCGCTGACCTGCGCCCTCCTGCCTGGCCGGCTCGCCGGGCAGGCCGTGCTGGATGACCCCACCCTGGACTCGGTGCAGACCGTCCTGCGGGACGCGCTCTATCGGCTTCGGGATACCCTGACCCTGGTCGATGCCGCGACCGCGCGCATTGCGCGCGACCTCCGGGCCACCAGCGACCCGGTGCTTCGCTCCCGGGCCCGGGCGGTGGCGGACCGCTGCAGCGCCGCCGTGCGCATGGTGCCCGTGACCCGGGAGACCCTGAGCACCCATCCACGTCCGGCCCCCGATCCGCGGCGGGTCCGGGAAGGAATGGACCGCGCCCTGGTCACCCTGGAGGCTGAACTCAAGGGGTGTGTGACCGAGTTCACCCGGCTGAGCGAGCACGGGCAGGAGGCGGAGCTGCGCGGGTACGGGATCGGGCGCGGCACAAAGGTGCGCACCGCCGTGCGTGCCTTCCAGCCGGCGGCCGAGAGCTACTTCGGCTCCGCCCTCGGGATCCGGTACCGTCCGAAGACCGACGGCAGCATCCCGACCCCCTCCGCCACCGGCAGCTGAAGTTTTCCACCCCCTCCCGGCGTGTGGATACACAATTCCACATGCCGTGGAGAGACGCTGCAGGTGTGGGTCCCGCCGCAGGTTAGGTTTCCACAATCCAGGCACATCGAGTGACGTAACCCGAAGAAAGATAGGCGCTTGCACGCTTTCTCCACGCGCCTATCTTAGCCAGACCGCCAGCAGAGATGTGATCGGACCCCCGGTCCGGTTGGCAGCTGCGGGCGAGTCTGGGCGGGAATTCAGGGGAGATCACCGACGTCGGCAAGGGCTGCGGTGGTCCGGGATCCTGGTGATCACGCCGGCCCAGGCGGGTGAGGCCAGTCGCGCGCCTCATCCACCCCGATCTGGCGCCTCGGGGTGCAGTGCGAAGGGTTGGTCCGCGACCCGACCCGACTCGCAGCGCTCGCGTTGTCGAACCAGGCAGGATGGCCATCCTGTCCGGGGATCAGTGGCAAGGGCCCCTGTCACCCACCCACCGGCGTACCAGCTGGTGGCGGTGGCGCGGAGAAGAACGGGTGCCGCAAGGCTCCGCCCCCTGTCCGTCGACGTGGAAAGCGGCCGCCGGGCCCCCGAGCCCGGTGGCCGTTTTCGTTGTGTCCTACTTGACGCCACCCCACCTTGGACGATAAGGTTTCTTCATGGTGGAAGGACCGGGAACGCTCGTGGCGGCGGTCGCGTCGCTGCAGGAATGGCCGGGTGGCGGTTGTGCCCTTGGCTTCTGCCCGACGTCCCTGCGCCGTGACTTCCCCCCGGGGCTGGCGTTCCTCGCGCTGGGGCTGGTGAGCTGGTGGACGGGCGCCCTGGTGCGGCAGGCCAGACGCAAGAGCTGAACGGGCGACCCGCGGGTCGCCCGTTCGGGCAAATGCCAGTGTGTCAGGCAATCGGGACTAAATTAGTCCCCGATGCTGGGTGATGGATCGGGTGCGCCCCAGTCGCTCTCGGCGCGCCAGACCCGGCGGCGGTCGAGTTGCCAGATGGTCCGGGTGCTCACCGGCTGGTCGTCCGGGAAGTTCTCGGGGTCGTCGAGGGCCTCGTCCATGCTGGCCGTCTTGGCACTCGCGTTGTCGGCGTAGTGGATGATTTCGGCCTCGAGGGTCATGGGCACCACCGGCGCCCCGAACTCGAGCTTGCCATGGTGGGACAGCACCAGGTGCTGCAGCAGCAGGAGTTCGGCCTCGGTGCAGGGCATCGGCTGCGCCGCCCGGACCCGGCGATCGAGCTGGAAGGCGCCGAGGACCACGTGCCCGATCACGGCGCCGGGCACGGTCATCTCGAAGGAGCCGTCCCAGGTGTAGCTGTCGAGCTTGCCGATGTCGTGCAGCAGCACGCCGGCGAGCACCAGGTCGGCGTCGGCATGCGGATAGAGGCGGGCGGTGGCCAGCCCGATGTGGGCCACCTCCACGGTGTGCTTGAGCAGGCCACCCAGGGCGGCGTGGTGGCCGGCGGTGCTGGCGGGGCATTGCTCGTAGCGGGCGCGGAAGTCGGGGTCGTCGTAGAACAGGGCCAGGGTGCGGGCCAGGCGGGGCCCGGCGACCCGGGCCCGCCAGTCGTCGAGGCGCTTCCACCAGCGCCCGACCTCCCCGATGGAGGGCATCAGGGCGCGCCAGTCCACCTGGTCGCGCGGCAGGACACGGATGGAGTCGACGGCGAGCTGGCGACGGTCCCGGTAGCTGGACACGGTGCCGATGACTTGGACCACGGCGCCGCGGGTGATGCCGGCGATCCTGGCGGCATCGGTGGGCCAGAAGGGCGCGGTCTGCAGGCGCCCGGACGCGTTGCCCAGCGTCAGCAGGGTGTGGGGGTGGTCGCCGGTGCGGTGTTCCACGTCCACCACGAGCAGGGGATCCTGCAGGCGGGCGCCGACGGGCAGGGTGGGGAGATCGGGGTGGGGCATGACAGGGGTGGCCTCCGTTGGGGCCAAAACATAGGGACGGGAGGGGGCGGTGTCAGCCCACGGACCGCCTGGGTCCCCCGTCACCAGGGCCGGCAGCGTACCGCGTAACAGGGCGCCGACACGGCTCATCAGAAGCGGAAGCGCCTGGCCGGAGAACATGACGATGCGATCCTCGCACATCCTGGTGCTGGACACCGAGACCGATCGGCGGGACGGGCTGGTGCAGTCGCTCAAGGGCGCCGGCCACCAGCCGGTGGTGGTCACCAACGCGTCGGAGGCGGCCCGCGCGCTCGCGGTGCCGGGACTCGACGCCGCCTACCTGGCGCTCGCCGCGCCGGGGCTCGACCTGACGCACCTGCGCCAGGCGCTGGCCCCGGCCGACCCGACGGAACCCGAGCCGCTCGATGACGTGGAGCGGCGGCATATCGCCCGCACCCTGGCCTTCACCCGCGGCAACAAGCGCCGGGCGGCGCACCTGCTCGGCATTGCGCGATCGACCCTGCTGGCCAAGGTGCGCAAGTACGGGCTGGGCAGCGGGACGGACACCGGCGCCGACGACTGACCGGGGGCCCGGCTGCAGCCCCCCTACTGCAGCCGCACCCGGCCGTACCGCGACACGATCACCTGCCGCACGGCCCCGCCCCGGCGCAGCACAAACGTGGCGTTGGCCAGCCCCATCCCGACTCCTCCGGGCCCGAAGGCCGCCTGGTGCGGCATGCCGGTGACCAGCACGTCCTCCACCGCCGGCCCGCCCCCTTCCCAGCGCAGCACCGTGTCGACCGGCGATTCCACCGCACGGATGGCCAGCCGGGCCGGCGTGAGCTCCAGCACCACCACCCGCTGTTCGGCGATGGCGATGAAGCGGGCCCGCAGGTGGGCCGCCACCAGCGCCCGGGCGGCGGCGTCGGTCTGGAGCCGGTCGTGCAGTGCGCCGATGCCGGGCAGCGCCAGCGCGGCCAGCAGCCCCGCCACCACCAGGACCAGCAGCAGTTCGAGGAGAGACACGCCGCGTCGCATGGGCCGACGATAGCGGCGGTCCGGTCGCGGGCCGCAAGCCCGGGGACGCACCGCGGAGCAGGGAATCGCGGTGATCCGCGACCTTGCCCCCACCGCGCGGGGGGCGCATACTAGCGGCTCCTGACCCCCGCCCCCTGGACTCCCCGTGACCCTCGCCGTTCCCGCGGCCACCGCCGACGCCCTGAGCACGCTCCGCCAGTACGCGGCGCTGGCCCCCTGGAGCCTGCGGGACCTCTCGGCGCTGGCCGGCGCGATCCTCGAGACTTCGGCGATCTACCCGGTCAACGCGGCGGCCAGCGCCCGGCCCAGCGAGCGCACCATCCGCTTCTACGTGACCCGCAAGCTGGTCAGCCCGCCGGAGGGACGGGGCACGGCGGCGACCTACGGCTACCGGCACCTGCTGCAGGTCCTGGCGATCAAGCTGCAGCAGATGGAGGGCGCCACGCTGGAGCAGCTGGTCAAGGAACTGGGCGGCCTGGCGGGCGATGTGGTGGAGCGTCGGGTCGCGGCCGCGCTCGGTCCGCGGCTCCCGCCGCCGGACCAGCTGCCGCTGACCGTCCCGGAGGGCGCCCCCCGCGGCAAGGTGGGCCGCGCCCTGGTGGCCTGGGCCGGCGGCGCCGCGCCGCGCCGGGGCAAGGGCCAGCTGCTGCGCCGCATCGCGCTGGGCCCCGGGGCCGAGCTGCTGCTCGACGAGCGCCACGCGCTGTTCGACGCGCTGGAGGACGAGGCCATCGTCGACGCCCTGCGCCGCGCCCTGGACCAGGCCGGCCCGCGGCCGTAGCCCCGCGGTCGGGCCTGCCCTAGAATTCTCCCAGGGCTCCCCCAACAAGGACGAGGCATGAGCATCATCCTGCTGGTGGTGGTGGCGGCGATCGCGCTGTGGGTGATCACCGCCTACAACCGCCTGATCGCGCTCAAGAACCAGGTGGCCAACGGCTGGAAGCAGATCGACGTGCAGCTCAAGCGCCGGCACGACCTCATCCCCAACCTGGTGAACGCGGTGAAGGGGGCGATGGACTTCGAGAAGGGGACCCTCGAGGCGGTGATCGCGGCGCGCAACAAGGCGGTGGCGGCCACCGGCGTGCCCCAGGTGGCGCGGGCCGAGGGCGAGCTGACCCAGGCGCTGGGCCGGCTGTTCGCCCTCTCGGAGAACTACCCGCAGCTCAAGGCCACCGCCAACATCCAGCAGCTGCAGGAAGAGCTGACCAGCACCGAGAACAAGGTGAGCTTTGCCCGGCAGGCGTACAACGACGTCGCCACCACGTTCAATACCGCGCAGCAGCAGTTCCCCACCAACCTCGTGGCCGGGCTGGCCAAGGCGTGGCCGGCCGAGCTGTGGGAGCTCGAGGACCCCGCCGAGCGGGCGGTGCCCAACGTCGACCTGCGGATGAACTGAGCCCAGGGCGCCCGGTACCCGGTACCCGGTCCCCGGGACTGCGCATGGCCGCTTCCGCCAACCTCTTCGACCAGCAGGAATCCAACCGCCGGCGCTCGTTCTGGCTGGTGACCGGGTTCCTGCTGTTCTTTGCCTGGATCGGCTTCGGCGGCGACCTGGCGATCTACCTGGCCACGGCGGGGACCGCGCAGGCCCACCGGGTGCCGGGGATCGGCATCGTGGTCACCCTGGTGGCGTCCGGCATCTGCTGGTACTCGTGGAAGAAGGGCGCGGCGCGGGTGCTGTGGGCCACCGGCGCCACCGAGGTGGTGGAGCCGGCGGACGAGCTCGAGCGCCGGCTGGTGAACGTGGTGGAGGAGATGGCCATCGCCAGCGCGCTGCCGCGGCCCCGGGTGTACGTGGTGCCCGACGCCGACCCCAACGCCTTCGCGACCGGCATCGAGCCGGGGCAGGCGGCGGTGGCGGTGACCCGCGGGCTGCTGGAGCGGCTCGACCGGGACGAGCTGCAGGGGGTGGTGGCGCACGAGCTGGCGCACGTCCGCAACCTCGACACCCGCCTGATGACCCTGCTGGCGGCGATGGTGGGGGCGATCGCGCTCATGTCGGACGGGCTGGGGCGGATGCTCCGGGGCGGGGTGCGGATCGGGGGGCGGAGCGGTGGCGGTCGCAGCGCCCGGGGCGGGAGCAAGGGCGGGGCGGGCGCCCTCGCGGTGGTGGTGCTGGTGCTCTGGCTGGTGACGCTGCTGCTGGCGCCGGTCATCTCGCGGTTCCTGGCCATGGCGGTGAGCCGGAAGCGGGAATACCTGGCCGACGCCACCGCCGCGCAGTTCACCCGCAACCCGATGGCCCTCGCCAGCGCGCTGGAGAAGCTGGCCGCCGCCGCGGAGCCCACGCAGTCCATCACGCGCGGCGCGGCGCACCTGTGCATCGTGGACCCCAGCGCCAGCCGGCTCTCCTCGCGCGAGGGATTCCTCGGCGACGTCTTCGCCAGCCACCCGCCCATCGCCCAGCGCATCATCCGGCTGCGCGGGATGGCGTTCCAGGCGGCCAAGCAGGGGTCCCCCCAGCCGTAGCCCGCCGGGCGGCGCCCTGCCGTGACTGGCGCCGCTGCCATCGGGGTGTACTCTACCTTCCGTGTCCCTCCCCCTCTGGCTCATCCTGACGGCCGCGTTCCTCTTCGCGGCCATCGGCACCGCGGTGGTGCTGCTGGCCACCCGCTCGGTGCTGCGGCACCGGCTGCGCCGGTGGGCGCGGACCACGCTGTGGCAGTTCCGCTCGCGGGTGGACCGGTACAAGCTGGTGGAGCGCGACCGCATCCGCGAGGCGCTGCTCGCCGACCCCGGGATCGGGGCGGCCATCGCCGAGCACGCCGCGGCGCACGGCATGGCCGACTCGGAGGTGCGGATCCGGGTCAACCAGTACATCGACGAGATCGTCCCGTTCTTCAACGTGCTGTCGTACTACCGGATCGGGTACAACCTCTCGCGGCTGCTCATCAACCTGCTCTACAAGTCCACCATCGAGTACCGCGACCAGCCCGCCCTCGACCGGATGCCGCGGCGCGACGTGGTGGTGTACCTGATGAACCACCGCAGCAACGCGGACTACGTGGTGCTGGCCTACGTCATGGCGCGGATGGTGAGCATCAGCTACGCGGTGGGGGAGTGGGCCCGGGTGTGGCCGCTCGAGTTTGTCTTCAAGAGCTTCGGCAGCTACTTCATCCGGCGCCGGTTCCGCGAGCCGCTGTACCACACGGTGCTGGAGCGGTACGTGCAGCTCATCACCCGCAACGGGGTGACGCAGGGGATCTTTCCCGAGGGGGGGCTCACCCGGGACGGTGCCCTCCGGCCGGTGAAGCTCGGCCTGCTCGACTACATCGTCCGCACCCTCGAGGACCCGGCCTTCGACCGCGACATCTGGCTGGTTCCCGTGGGGATCAACTACGACCGGGTGCTGGAGGACCGCTCCCTGATCCGGGAGCGGATCGTGGGGGGCCGGCGGCCGCCGCGCTGGCGCCAGCTGGGCGTGGTGCTCGCCTACATGGGCTGGAACACCGTCCGGCTGCTGACCGGCCAGCTCAAGCGGTACGGGCGGGTGTCGGTGGCGTTCGGCACGCCGCTGTCGGTGCGGGGGTGGCTGGCGGCGCAGCCCCCGGGCATCCTGGCGCTGCCCAAGGGGGAGCGGCTGCCCCACCTGCAGCGGCTGGCGGAGCTGGCGCTGGAGCGGATCGGGCAGGTGGTGCCGGTGACCCCGGTGCCGCTGGCGGCGGCGGCGCTGCTGTCGTTCGGGGCGAGCGTGGTGCCCCGGGACCGGGTGCTGGAGCGGATGGACGAGATCCGGGACCGGCTGACGGATGGCGACGCGAAGGTGGTGCGGCAGGAGTTGCCCATCACCGAGGTCTGGGCCCGGGCCTGGCTGATGCTCTCGATGCGGCGGCTGGTGCTGGCGCAGGGACCCGACCTGGTGATCCTGCCCCGGGAGCGTCCGCTGCTCGAGTACTACGCCAATTCGATCCGCCACCTGCTGCCGGCCGACCTGGCGGTGGCCTTCTCGCCGGCGGCCGAGGCGGACCAGACGCTCCCCCGACTGGCGACGCGGGAAGAAATGGATATCATGACGAGGGAACTGCCGGTCGTGAAACGGAAATAGGGGCCGGAGATGGGGCGGCCGGTCCCCTGGTACCTGTCCCTCGCGCTTACCCACACCCCGCGGACTTCATGCCCCGTCTGCTGCTGCTGTCGAACTCCCGCAATCCCGGCGAGGGCTACCTGGCGCACGCGCTCGGCGCCATCGGCGCCTTCCTCGGCCCCGAGCCCCGGCGGCTGGCCTTCATCCCGTACGCCGCCGTGACGGTGTCCTACGCCGACTACACCGCCCGGGTGCGCCGGGCGCTGGAGCCGCTGGGTCACATGGTCGAGTCGCTGCACGAAGGGGACCCGACGGAGGTGCTCCGGGAGGCCAACGGGCTGCTCGTCGGGGGCGGGAACACCTTCCGCCTGCTGGAGCAGCTGCATCATACCGACCTGCTCAAGCGCCTCCGGCACAAGGTCATGCACGGCGCGCCCTACATCGGGTGGAGCGCCGGGGCCAACCTGGCCTGCCCCACGATCCGGACCACCAACGACATGCCGGTGGTGCAACCACCCTCCTTCGCGGGGCTGCACCTGGTGCCGTTCCAGATCAACCCGCACTACACCGACGAGGTGCTCCCCAACCACGGGGGCGAGAGCCGGGACGACCGGATCCAGGAGTTCCTGGCGCTCAATCCGGGCATCACGGTGCTGGGCCTGCGGGAGGGGAGCTGGCTGCGGGTGGAGCAGGCGGGGGTCGAGCTGCACGGACCGAGCTTCATGCGGGTGTTCCGGGGCGGGGAGGCCCCGATCGACGTGCCCCCGGGGAGCGTGGCCGGGTCGTTCCGGGAGCGCGAGCCCCCCGCCCGGGTGAGCGGGGGGTTCCGCTAGGCTCAGCCCTCGGGCCGGCGGCCGCCCCGATGCGGCCGACGCGGCTGGGGCCGCGCACTCCCACCGCCGCCGCCCGGCCGGGGCCGGTGGCTCGCGCCGCCGCCCGCCTTGCGGGTCTCCGCGGCGGTCCGGACTGCGAGCGCCGCCGCCCGCCGCTCGGCGTTGGCCTTGGCGCGCTGCCGCTCCTCCGCCTTGCGGGCCCGGATCTGGGCAATCCGCTCCGCGTGGGGCATCTCCAGCTGCACCTCGGCCTTGGCGCGGTAGTCGAAGTCGGGCACCGTGATCCGCGGCAGCCGCCGCCCGATGGCCCGCTCGATCCCCCGCAGGTCTCCCTCCTCCTCCGGTGACACGAACGTGAAGGCATCGCCGGTGGCCTCGGCCCGCGCCGTGCGGCCCACCCGGTGGATGTAGTCCTCCGGCGCCGCGGGCACGTCGAAGTTCACCACGTGGCCCAGCTCGCTGATGTCGATCCCGCGGGCCACGATGTCGGTGGCCACCAGCACCCGGTACTTGCCGCTCTTGAAGCCCGCCAGCGCCTCGGTGCGCTGGCCCTGGCTGCGGTTGCCGTGAATCCGCTCCGCCTTGATCCCGTGCTTCACCAGGAACTTCTGCAGCCGGTCGGTGCGGTGCTTGGTGCGGGTGAACACCAGCGCCTCCTGCATCTCGCCCCGCTTGAGCAGCTCCAGGAAGAGGTGGCCCTTGAGCTCCTGGGGCACCGGGTACACCGCCTGGGTGATCCCCACCGCGGGCGCCGCCTGCCGCTCCATGTTGATGGTCACCGGGTGGTGCAGCATCTCGCGGGTGAGCGCGGCGATCGGCGGCGGCATGGTGGCGCTGAAGAAGAGCGTCTGCCGCTTGCTTGGGACGTGGCGCAGGATCTTCCGGATCTCGGGGAGGAAGCCCATGTCGAGCATGCGGTCGGCCTCGTCGAGCACCAGGTACTCGATGCCGCTGAGCCGGGCGTAGGGCCGGTTCAGGTGGTCGAGCAGCCGGCCCGGCGTGGCGATCATGACGTCGACCCCGCTCCGGAAGGCGTGCTCCTGCGGGCCCATGCCCACGCCGCCGAAGACCGACGCGGCGGTCAGCGGGGTGTGCACCGCGAGGTCGTTGAGGTCCTCGAGGATCTGGGCCGCGAGCTCGCGCGTGGGGGTGAGCACCAGCGCGCGGGTGGTGCGGCGCGGCTTGGCGAGCAGGTGATGCAGGATCGGGAGCAGGAACGCCGCGGTCTTGCCGCTCCCCGTACTGGCGCACGCCAGCAGGTCCTTGCCGGCGAGGGCGTGGGGGATGGCGTCGGCCTGGATGGGCGTGGGCCGCGCGAAGCCGAGCTCCTTCACGGCGCGGAGCAGGGCGGCATCGAGCTTGAGCGAGCTGAAGGGCAACGGGACCAGCCGGGACAGGAGGAGTGTGAACGCGCACGGCCGTACGCGTTGCGCGGAGCGCGCCAGCAAAGTAAGCGCCCGCCCGGGAACGCGCTGGGCGGCCCTCAGGCGCGCAGGGTGGCCAGCACCTCGGCGCAGAGGGTCCCGGGGTCGAAGGGCAGGCCGATCACGTGGTCGGCGCCGGCGGCGCGGGCGGGGGCGGGATCGCCCTGCACCAGCGCCACCACGCGGAAGTCGCGCTCGCGCGGGGGATGGAACCCGCCCAGCGGGTCGGTGCCGGGGGCGCCGCTGCCATGGATGAGCACCACGGCCACCCCGACCTCCGAGGCCCGGCTGGTGAGCTCGCCGGCGCCGGTCACCCGCGTCACCCCGAAGCCGGCGTGGCGCAGCAGCATGGCCACCACCCGCTCGGTGTCCTGGTCGGGCAGGTGCAGCACCGCCTCGCCCAGGTAGCTGGGCACCGCCTGGGTGCGGCGGGAGAGGTCGATCATCGGCACGTGGTCGAGGTACGGCGTGGTGCGGTCGTGGCGCAGGGTGCCGACCCGGTCGAGGGTCTGGCGGATCCGCTCCAGCTGCTCCCGGACGGCGAGCAGCGCGGTGCGGTGGTCGGCCGGCACCGAGGGATCGTCGATGAGCAGCGCGAGCTCGGCGTACGCCGCCATCAGCGGATTGTTGATGTTGTGGTGCAGGGTGACGTTGAGCTGGCCGATGGCCGCGAGCCGCTCGGCGTGGACCAGGTCGCGCTCGGCGGCCGCCAGCGCGTCGCGCAGCGCGCGCTGCCGGCGGTGCCGCTCCACCACCTGCGGCAGCAGGGCGGGGAGCGACGGATCCTTGATCAGGTAGTCGTCGGCCCCGGCCCGCAGCGCCGCGGCGGCCAGCGCCTCGTCGCCGTGGGCGGTGACCAGCACCACCGCGGGGCGGCTGGTCACGGCGCGGAGCGCGGGCAGCGCCGCCAGGCCCTGGCCATCGGGGAGCTGGTGGTCGAGCAGGACCAGGTCGGCCTCGGGGGCGAGCGCCATGGCCTGCGCGATGCTCGTGGCCACGGGGGCGCGGCCGTGGCCGGCCTGCTCCAGCAGGGTGGTGACCAGCCGGGCGTAGTCGGGATCGTCGTCGACCACGAGGATCCGCAGGGACTGCCGTTCAGGCCGCACGCTGGGCCTCCGGGTGCTTCTGGAACCCCTGCCGGGCGAATTTCTCCCAGCCGCTCTTGCCGCGCCAGGCGTCCCACAGGCCGCGCAGCCGCCAGTACAGCGTGAGCGGGCGCCAGAAGAAGTTCTCCAGCACGGCGTAGCCGAGCAGGATGAGGACGTCGCGCTTGCGGTTGAACGGCAGCAGGCCGCGCTGCAGCCGGTCGGCGAGGCCGTAGCGGAAGCGCCAGGCGCCGACCAGCACCGCGAAGATGTTGACCAGCGTGCCCCAGCCGAGCGAGGCCAGCAGGAAGGCCACGGCGTACTGCTCGTTGAGGATCGGCACCTGGAAGATCCACTCCATGACCAGGAACGCCGCCACGAAGAGGTAGCCGATGGCCTCGATCATGGGGCCATAGTACTCGAACAGCCAGAACGACGGCAGCGCGAACCAGCCGATGCGGCCGTACTTCCGCCGGAACAGCATGTCGCGGTGGTAGAAGAGCGACTCCCGCAGGCCGCGGTACCAGCGCCCCCGCTGCTTGCGCAGCGACTCCAGCCGCTCGGGCACCTCGGTCCAGGCCACGGGGTGGGGCAGGAAGGCCACCCGGCGGGTGCGCAGCTTGTCGCGCACGAAGCGGTGCAGCCGGACCACGATCTCCATGTCCTCGCAGACGGTGCCGGCGCGGTCGCCGACGTACTCCCCCACCAGCCGGTGCTGCACCAGTGGCGTGAGGTACCCGCCGGCGCGGATCACCGTCTCCTTCTCGAAGACCGCGAAGACCCCGGAAAGGATCAGCACGGAGTCGAGGCGGTCGAGCCCGGTGCGCCCGGTGGTGAAGGAGCGCAGGTACTCCACCATCTGGAACCGGGCCCAGGGGTGGGTGGGGAGGCCCACGCTCACCACCCGGCCGCCGCGGATGGTGCAGCCGTTGGCGATCGCCACCTGGCCGCCCACCGCCACGATCCGCGGGTCCTCCTGCACCATGCGCATGAGCTCCTTGAGCGCGCGCAGGTCGAGGATGCTGTCGGCGTCGAGGCTCACGAAGTAGGGCGCGGTGGAGCAGTTGATGCCGGCGTTGAGGGCGTCGGCCTTGCCGGCGTTGTCCTTGTCGATGACCACCAGCTGGGAGACGTTCTTCGGCAGCGGCACGGTGGCCACGTACATGGCCCGGACCCGCGCGGTGCCGATGGCGTCGCGGTAGGGGAGGTCGGTCCGGCGGAGGCGGAAGGCGTCCTTGAGCACCTCGAGGGTGCGGTCGCTGGAGCCGTCGTTCACCACCACCACCTCGAACCGGGGATAGTCGCAGTGCACCAGGTTGGTGACGCTGTCGACGATCGTCACCTCCTCGTTGAACGCCGGGACCACCATCGTCAGCGGCTTGGTGTAGTCGCTGTCGTCGATGAGGTCGAGGTCCTCGACGAAGTGCCCCGCCACCCGCCGCCGCACCTGGCGGGCGGAGAGCAGGATGAGCAGCAGCATGTAGCCGTTGTACAGCAGGAAGTAGGCGAGGAAGACGGGCTGGAGCACCAGCCCGATGGCCGAGGCGACGGCGGCGACCCGCTCGCCGGTCACGCGGAGTGCCGGGTGCCGGGCGGCTCGCGCCACCCGGCGAGCATGCGGCCCACCCGGTCGCGGATGGCCCACTCGGGGTCGGCGCGCATGACGGTGTAGGCGGCGTCGTCGCCCAGGACCGCGAGCGCCAGCGCGGCGGGGAGCCGGCGCGCGGGATCACGGTCGTCCCGCGCCACCTCGCGCAGGGTCTCCACCGGCTGGGCCCGGCGGATGGCGGTGGCGGCCGCCGCGCGCCCGATCGCGAACGAGTCCGGGGTCTCGGTCCACTCGCCGCGGAGCAGCCGGGTGGCGAACAGCGCCGCGCGGACCATCTCGTCGGGATCGAGGAACAGCGGCTCGAGCGCGGCGCTGTCGGGGGCGTCGAGGAAGGCCACCGCGATGTCCTGCCGCACCCCCGGGTCGGGGTCGCCCAGCATCGCGGCCAGCCGCTCGAAGCGGCGGCAGGCGGCCCAGGCATGCGCGGCCGCGCGGCGCACCGGCACCGCCGGGTCGACGCTGAGCCCCTCGAGCGCCGGCTCGTCGACCAGGTCCGGGCGGACCGCCCACAGCTGGCCCACGGCCTCGCGCACCGGGGTGGCCTGGCTCAGCCCCACCACGCCGAGCACCCGGCGCAGGTCGGGGTGGTGCATGTGCCGCGCGATGCGCGTGAGCAGGATCGCCTCCTGCCCATCGCGGTCGAGGCCGAGCGCCAGGTCGAGGAACGCCGGGAAGGCGGCCTCGGCCTGCTCGGCGACCGCCTTGAGCACCACCGCATCGTCCTCGGAGCGGAGCAGGCGCACCAGGCCGGGGAGCCCCTTCTCGGGGGCCACGCGCTGGAACAGCGCCACGGCCGCGTGCCGCACGCTGCGGTTGGGATCGGCCAGGGCGCGGGTGGCAGTCAGGTGCAGTTCGTCGGCGTCGAGCATGCCGCCCACCGCGGTGAGCGCCGCGGCCCGCACGTCCGGGTCGGGGTCGCTGCGCACCACGGTGAGCAGCGCGCTGCGGCTGCGCTCCCCCTGGAACACCCGCAGGCCGGCCACCAGCCGGACCCGCTGCTCGGGGGAGAGCACGCCGCGCATGCCCTCCGCCAGGGTCTGCTCCATCTGCTCCCGGCTGGTGCTGCCCAGGGCGCGCAGCTCCACGTGCCGGGCCTCGCGCAGGCGGAGGCCCAGCAGGCGGAACTCGGCGTCCTGCTTGAGGCGCTCGCGCAGCGTCTCGCGCAGCTCCTGCTCGTCCGCCATCTCCACCACCCGGGCCACCAGGCTCTCCTGGTCGTACGCGCCGAGGGCCAGCACCGCCGCCACCCGGACCGCCACCGGCTGGTCCTGGTGACAGATGGCGAGCAGCGCCACCTCGCCCCCGGGCGCGCGGAAGATGCCGGTGGCCAGCGCGGCCCGCTCCCGCACCAGGGGCGAGGGATCCTGCTGCAGCAGGGTGAGCAGCCGCAGCGAGGCGGTCTCCCGGCCCAGCCGCACCAGCCCGTCCACCGCGCGGGCCCGCACCTCGGCGTCGGGGTCATCGAGGCCGAGGAGCAGCAGCTCGGTGGCCCGCTCCTCGCCGGTCCGGCCCAGCACGTCGGCGGCGGCCGCGCGGACCTGCGGGGCGTGGTCGCGGAACAGCGACTCGAGCAGCGGGACGGGATACGGGGGGCGAAGCCCCCCGATGGTCCGCACCAGCCGGACCCGGCCGTCGGCGTCGTTCCGTTCCAGGAGCAGGTCGATGATGGCGCCGAGCTGGTCGCGGTCGATGCGCGCCACCGCCGCGGTGATCGCGTCGGCGAAGTCGGGCTCCGCGTCACGGTAGCTGCGCACCAGCGCCGGGACGGTGTCGGCCACGCCGAGCTCGCCCAGGGCGCGGGCGGCGGCGGCGCGCACCGCGGCCTCGCTGTCGGCCAGCAGCTCCACCAGCAGCGGGGCGGCGCCGCGCCAGCCGGTCTCCGCCACCCCCTCCGCCGCCGCGGCCCGGACCAGCGCCTCGGGGTCGCGCAGCAGGCGGGCGAACTCGCGATCGGCGCCGGCGGCATGGATCAGGCCGAGGGCGCGCGCGGCGGCCGCGCGCACCAGCGGCTCCCGGTCGGTGGAGCGGGGGAGGATCACCCCCGCGAGCTCGCTGCCACCCAGGTCGCCGATGAGCGCGGTGGCCGCGGCGCGCACCCGCTCGTCGGCGTCGCCGAGGGCGTCGAGGGCGGCGGGGACGGCCTCGCGTACGGTCAGGGCGTGCAGCACCTCCAGCGCCTCGGCCCGGATGGCGGGCTCGGTGTCGTGCCGCGCCCGCTCGATCAGTTCGACGCCGAGGTCGCGGCGGTCGGTCTGCCGCACCGCCGCCACCACGGCCCGCCGCACCCGCGGCGCGGGGTGCAGCAGGTGCTCGGCCAGCAGCTCGCGGGCGCCCGCCACGCCGAACTTGACCAGCATGGCGTGGGTATCCGGGGTGTCCTCGCCCCGCTCGATCAGCCCCACCAGGCGGCTGGGCACCCCGAGCCGCTCCAGCGCCACCGCGGCGCGGATGCGGATCTCGGGATCGGGGTCGTCGAGCGCCACCGAGAGCGGCGCCTCGGCGGCGGGGCCGATCTGCTCCAGCGCCTCGACGCTCCGCATGCGGACCCACCAGGCCGGGTCGCCGAGGGCGCGGACCAGGCGGTCGATCACCTCGCTGTCGGCGAACTGGCCCAGGGCGCTGGCGATGCGCGCGCGCACGAAGGGCGCCGGGTCGGAGAGCAGGTGGTCGAGCAGGTAGGTGACGGCGCGGCGGTCGCCCAGCTTGCCGAGGGCGCCGGCCACCTTGGCGCGCACCTCGTCGTCCATGTCCTTGAGCGCCACGATCAGCACCGGGAAGGCGCTCTGGACCTTGAGCTCGCCCAGGATGTTCGCGGCCCACGCCCGCGCGGGGTGCCGGGTCGGGTCGCGCAGGAAGGCCAGCATCGGCTCCACCACCGGCGCGCCATGGCGCACCAGGATGTCGGCGATGCGCGGCGCCAGCCAGTTCTCCGCCTGCTTGAGCGCCTCGACCAGCGGCCCCACCGCGCGGGGGTCGGCGATGCGGGCCAGCGCCCGCAGCGCGATCTCCCGCACGTCGGCGTCCTCGGTGCGGGTGGCGCCGATGGTCTCGAGCAGGGCGGGCACCGCCTTGGCGTTGCCCACCCGGCCCAGCAGCTCGGCGGCGAAGGCGCGCTCGCGCCACTCCTTGGCGGTGCGGATGCGCTCGATGTACTTGTCGACCAGGCCGAGCCGGTCGTAGGTGTCGAGCAGCCAGGGGGGCCGCTCGGTGAGGCCCCGGGCCTGCTCCTCGAGCAGCGCCTCCAGCGCCTCGAAGTCGCGCAGGGTGCGGAGCTGGAGCAGCTCGGGCTCGAGCAGCGCCTTCTCCCGCTGCGCCAGCCCCGCCACGACCTCGCGGTAGAGCCCCTTCCGCTCCGCCAGCCGGCGCTCCACCCGGGAGAGCCACGCGGCGTAGATGAGCCAGGCCACGATGCCCAGGACGCCGATGGCGACGACCGTTGCGGCGAACAGGAGGATCAGGCGAAGCAGGGTCACGCGGACTCCGTGAGGCGGTCGAGCAGCTCGAGCAGCTGCCGCACATCCACCGGCTTGGCCAGGAAGGCGTCGGCGCCGACCTCGCGGGCCCAGAACTCGTCGGCCGGCTGGTCCTTGGTGGTGACGATCACGATGGGGATGGTGGCGGTGGCCGGCTCCGCCTTGAGGCGGCGGCAGGTCTGGTACCCGTTGAGCCGGGGCATCATGACGTCGAGCACGATGACGTCGGGGCGGCGCTCGACGGCCAGCTGCAGGCCGGCCTCGCCGTCGGGCGCGGCCTCCACCCGCCAGCCGCTGGCGCCGAGCATCCGCTCGAGCAGGCGGCGCTGGTCGGGATCGTCCTCGATGACGAGCGCCAGGCGGCTCATCGGGCGGCTCCGGCGCGGTCGGTCTCGTCCACATCACAAAAACGACAGAAGGCCGCGTCGGGCGCGGCCTTCGGGGTCCCTGCTGCCGTGGTGGCCGGGGGCCTAGGAGCGGGCATCGTCAAGGAAGACAAGGGCTTGCCTCCGTCGGACGGCGGCCTCGAGGGCGTGGTAGACGGTGGGATCCAGCACCGAGCCGGCCAGGTCCCGCATCCGTTCCACCGCCACGTCGGGCGGCATCTTCTCCTGGTACGGCCGCGCGGTGGTCAGCGCGTCGTAGATCTCCGCGGCGGCCAGCACCCGGGCGCCGAGGGCGATCTCCTCCCCCTTCAGGTGGTCGGGATAGCCCTGCCCGTCCCAGCGCTCGTGGTGGCTGCGCACGAAGGCGATGATCTCGCCGAGGTGCGCCAGCGGGGAGAGGATCTGGGAACCGATCACCACGTGCTGCTTGACCAGCTCGTACTCATCGGCGGTGAGCGGGCCTTCCTTGCTCAGGATGTCCTCGCGGATGCCGATCTTGCCGATGTCGTGCAGCCGGCCGCCCATGCGGACCTGCTCGATCTGCTCATCGCCCATGCCCAGCTCGGCCGCGATCATGGCGCCCATGTCGGCCACCCGGGCAGAGTGGCCGCGGATGAACGGATCCTTGGCCTCGAGGGCGTTGACCAGCGCCTCCAGGGTGGCGATCGAGAGCCGCTCCAGCTTGGCGCGCTCGCGCCGCAGCTCGGCGGTGCGGACCGCCACCTCTTCCTTGAGCCACTGGTTGAGGTTGGCCTGCTCGATCTGGCTGTCGCGGCGGCGGATGGCGCGCAGGATGGCGCGCGCCAGGTCGGAGAGGTCGATCGGCTTGGTGAGGTAGTCCATCGCGCCGCGCTGCATGCAGAGCGCGGCGGTGGTGGCGTCGTTGACCGCCGTCAGCATGAGGACGGCCAGGCTCGGCTCCAGCTCCAGCACCTGGGGCACCAGGTCGATCCCGCTCTTCCCCGGCATCCGGACGTCGAGCAGCACCACCGACACCTTCTGGCGTTGCAGCACGCGCAACGCCTCGTCGCCGGAGCCTGCCGTGACGACGTCGTAGCCCTGCTGGTTCAGGAACTTCTTGAGCGCATTCCGGATCGGCTCCTCGTCATCCACCACGAGGACGCTGATCGGGGCGTCGGCCAGCGGCACCGAAACTCCGGGAGGAAGTGGTCTCCGGGTTGGCTAACCCTATGACAGGGAAGATTATCCTCGGTGGGGGCGGGGGGAAAGGGGAACGGGGGGGAGGGGGCGCCTCACGGGGCGACTCCAGCCCCCCCCTCCCGCGGACGCCCTACCCCACGAACTCCACCTGCACCGGGTGGGGGATCAGGCCGGCGGCGTGCCCGCGCCGCAGCAGCTCCCGGACCGCCTCGCGGCCCCGCGCGCCGTAGTCCACCGTCCAGTCGTTGACGTACATCCCGACGAACCGGTCGGTCTTCTCGTCGCCGATGCCGCGGTTGAACTGCTTGGCGTGCTCCAGGGCGGGGCGCCGGTGCTCCAGGGCGTAGACGATGCTGTCCTTGAGGTCGCGGGCCACCTGCTGGACGGTGGCCTCGCCCAGGTCGCGGCGCACCACGTTGCCGCCGAGGGGCAGGGGCAGGCCGGTCTCGGCGAACCACCACTCGCCCATGTCGGCCCAGAGATGGAGCCCCCGCTCCTGGAAGGTGAGCTGGCCCTCGTGGATCAGGAGGCCGAGATCGACCGTGCCGGCGAGCACCGCGTCCTCGATCTGGTCGAAGGGCACCACCACCTCGACGAAGTCGGGCTGGTAGAGCTTGAGGGCCAGGTAGGCGGTGGTGAGCTTGCCCGGGACCGCGATGCGCTTGCCGCGGCTGGCCGCGCGCGGGTCGGCGGGGGCGGCGGTGGTGGCCACCAGCCGCGGGCCGTAGCGGTCGCCCATCGAGGAGCCGCTGCTCAGCAGGGCGTAGCGATCGGCCAGGTAGGCGTAGGCGTGGATCGAGACCGCGGTCACCTCGAGCTCGCCGCGCAGGGCGCGGCGGTTGAGCGACTCGATGTCCGACAGCTCGTGCACGTAGCGGAGGTCGCCGGTGTCGATCTTGCCCTCGGCGAGGGCGTAGAACATGAACGCGTCGTCGGAATCGGGCGAGTGCGCGACGTGGATGGTGCGGGGCATGGACAGTACCGGGTACCGGAGGCCGGGCGGGGCGCCCGGGCGGCGGCCGTCAGGGGGTGGAGAGACGCTGCTTCAGGTCGTCGAGCATGGCGCGGTGTTCGTCGTATTCCGGGCGGCCGGCGCGGAGTTCCTGGTCGATGTCGGCGAGGAAGGTCTTGCGGGCCCGGTCGTAGGCGGCGGCATCGCGGCCCGCCTGGGCCGCCTCGAGGCGCAGCAGGGCCGCGAAGAGGTGCTTCGGCGCCGCGGCCTGGATGGTGTCGGCCAGGGCCAGCGCCGCGGGGTAGTCGCCGAGCTGGATGTGGATCACGCCGGCGTGATAGCGGGCGTCGGCGTCGACCTGGTCGAGCATGTCGTAGGCCTGCAGCGCCATCGGCGCGAAGCGGAGCGCCGTGGCGGTGTCGCCGGTGCCCACCGCGTTCATGATCCGGTCGTGCAGGCGGAGGAAGCGCTCCCGCGGGGTCATCTGGGAGATGTCGGGGGGCGCGCCGGCGCCGCCCCCCTGGCCGGCGGCGGTGTTGCCGGCGTTGGCCATGTCCGGGGCCGCGGCGCGGGCATCCTTGGTGGTGACGAACCAGGTGATCCCGGCGAGGGCCACCAGCACCAGCGCCCAGGCCACGATCCAGGGCGCCTGCTCACCCACCCCGGCGGTGACGGCGCGGCCGCAGCGGTGGCAGTAGCGGGCTTCGGTGGCGAGCGGCGCGTGGCAGGCGGGGCAGCTGGGCGGTGTGGTCATGGCGCGGGGAATCTAGACGGTGGGCGGTGGGGCGGTAGGGCGGCGACCGAGGGCCCTTCGGGAGCGGCGCAGCCGCGACCCGGGCCCGAGGGAGTGGCGGTAAGGGCGGTAAGGCGGTAAAGGCGGTAAAGGTGGTAGGGTCGGTGCGCCGAGCCGCCAAGCCGCCCGCTTGTCCCCCGCCCCTCCCCTTGGTTAGTCTCCACCTAACCCGGAGGAGTCATGGCCCAGCCACAGCAGCCGCCGCCGGTTCCCCTTCCCGACGCCCCCTCCGCCCGCCACCTGGGCGACCTGGCCCGGAGCCAGACGCGCTGGGGGGTCTACCTCGAGACCCGCACCGTGGGCACCATGGCCCAGGGGCGGCTGCATTTCGTCGAGGGACCCCGCCACAAGAGCAGCGGCTGGATCTTCCGCGAGTGGACCGAGCAGGACATCATGAACCGCTTCAGCGACTTCAGCCCGATCGAGCTCTGGAAAATCCTCGAAAGCCTGGGATGACCGCACCCCGCCCCTCCGTCACCGATTTTCCCCGGCAGCTGCGTGGCGTCGCCAAGGCCGATGTGCTCGAGCTGGCGGCGGAGTTCCAGGTGGACTTCCTCCGGCTCCAGTTCACCGACATCCAGGGCGTCAACAAGAACGTCGAGGTCCCCCGCAGCCAGTTCGCCAAGGCGCTGGACGGGGAGATCATGTTCGACGGGTCCTCCATCGAGGGGTTCGTGCGGATCGAGGAGAGCGACATGCTCCTGGTCCCCGACCTCGACACCTTCCGCATCCTGCCGATGGACGACGAGGGGGGCCGGGTGGCCCGGCTCCTCTGCGACATCAACACCCCCGACCACCAGCCCTTCGCCGGCTGCCCGCGACTCACGCTCAAGCGGCAGATCGCCCGCGCGCGCGACCTCGGCTACTCGATGATGGCCGGCTGCGAGGTGGAGTTCTTCCTGTTCGAGAAGGACGCCCAGGGCAACCCCAGCACCGTCACCCACGACGCCGGCAGCTACTTCGACCTCACCCCGGTGGACCGTGGCGAGGAGCTGCGGCGCCTGATCGTGCGGGACCTCGAGCTGATGGGCTTCGAGGTGGAGGCGGCCCACCACGAGGTGGCGCCCGGCCAGCACGAGGTGGACTTCCGCTACGCCGACGCGCTCACCACCGCCGACAACATCGCCACCTTCAAGTTCGTGGTGCGCAGCCTGGCCAACCGGCACGGCTTCGTGGCGTCGTTCATGCCCAAGCCGATCATGGGGCAGGCCGGCAGCGGCATGCACACCCACCAGAGCCTCTTCCGCGGCAAGGACAACGCCTTCTACGACCCGAAGACCGAGCACCAGCTCTCGGCGGTGGCGCTGTCGTACGTGGAGGGGCTGCTGCACCACGCCCGCGGCTTCTGCGCCATCACCAACCCGCTGATCAACAGCTACAAGCGGCTGGTCCCGGGCTACGAGGCGCCGATCAACGTGGCGTGGAGCATGCGGAACCGCTCCCCGCTGGTGCGCATCCCCGAGCGGCGCGAGGACGGCACCCGCTGCGAGCTGCGCATGCCCGATCCCTCCGCCAACCCGTACCTCTCGCTCACCGTGCAGCTGGCGGCCGGCCTCGACGGCGTGGAGCAGCGGATGCCCTGCCGCGAGCCGGTCAACCGCAACATCTTCCGCATGAGCTACCGCGACCGGCGGAAGTACCAGATCGACGACCTCCCCCGCGACCTCCACGAGGCGCTCGACCGCTTCGAGAAGGACGACGTGATCAAGGCCGCGCTCGGCGAGCACCTCACCGAGCGCTTCCTCGAGGCCAAGCGCGAGGAAGTGGCCCTGTTCAACCGCGAAGTGACGGAGTGGGAGACCCGCAACTACCTGGGGCGGTACTAGGCCCGCCGCACCAGCCGCTTGAGCAGCTGCACCTGGCCCGCGTGCCAGGCGTCGTGCATCAGCGACCCCACGATCAACTCCCCGTAGGTCCAGCGGCGGGCGCTCTCGGAGCGCTCGCCCAGCCGCGCGGGGTCGAAGGCCGCGATCGCGGCGGCGAGCCGCCGGTGCTCCGCGGCGAGCAGGGCGCGATCGGCCTTCCACGCCGCCTCGTCGGCCCGGGCGGGCACCCGGGGAAAGTTGGCGGGGGAGCGCGGGAAGCTTCCCGGCTCCACCGGCTCGAAGTGCCGCCGCACCGCGTACTTCCAGTAGGCCAGGTGCAGCGTCAGCGACCAGATGCTGTGCCGGCCCCCGCGCGGCACGGTGCGCGCCTCGCGGGCGGTGACGCCGCGGACCACGCCCACCGGGGTCGGACCGCCATGCCACGCCCGCCCGCGGGGCGGGGCCAGGTTGGCCAGCAGCAGGTCCAGCGCGTCGCGAGTCATCGGTACGCCTCCTCCACTTCCTGCCGCAGGGCCGCCGCCACCGCGTCGGGCTGCTCCTCCTGCAGGTGCAGCCCGGCGCCGGGAATCGTGTCCACCGTGAACTGCGGCAGGCCGGTGCTCAGCACGCGGAGCCGCCCCTTGCCGGCGCTCCGGCTGCCGCCGAGGCGCTCCCCGCCACCCACCACCAGCCGCACCGGCACCCGGATCTCCGGCAGCCGCTGCACCAGCGAGTCGGGCTCCACCGACTGGTCCATCCGCTTCAGCGCCCGCAGCACCGCGCCCATGCTGCCCGCCGCCCCCGCCGTGTAGCGCTCCACCAGCGAGTCGGTGACCCAGCTGCTGTCCACCGAGGTCCCGATGAGCCCCTTCCGCAGCTCCTTCCGGATCCGCCCCCGGCCGGCAAAGAGCCGCACCAGGAACGAGAAGCGGAGCGCCTGCTTCACCCCGGGCACCGCGGCCGATTCCAGCGAGCCCACCTCGAGCAGGACCAGTCGGCGCGCCAGCGTCGGCCGCTCCACCGCCAGCCGGAGCGCGATCGTGGCCCCCACCGCGTGCCCCATCACCACGGCGTCGGCGATGCCCACGCTGTCGAGCGCCGCCCCCACCCGCTGCGCCTGGGCCCAGATCGAATAGTCGGATTTCCCGCCCGGACGCGACGAGCCGCCCACGCCGAGCGGTTCGACCACCACCGTCCGGATCCCGGCCTGGTTGAGGGGGCCGAGCAGGCCCCGGTAGGCGTAGGCGGGGCTGATGAGTCCCGGGATGATCACCAGCGTCGGGCCGGTGGCCGGCCCGGTCACCGTCACGTTGAGCGTCTCCGCCGGCGCCGTGGGCACCAGGCGCACCACGGAATCCTGTGGCGGCGCGAGGCTCAGGCCGAGGGCGGTACAGAGCAGGGCGAACATGGGCCGGAATGTGGCCGGGTGCCTACGGTGGGGCAATCGGAGCGGGCGATTGACTGACACGTGGCCGAATGACACGACCGGCCGGGGCCAGGCGCAAAGAGACCCGGATCCGCGCCGGGGACCGCGGCCCCGAGGCAGTCACTAGCTGTTCTGCAAAACATTATTTGACAACGGGTTACAGCGGCTGCTCAAGTCGGGGAGATTCCCGTCCTACCGGCCCCGGTTTGGGCGCCCCCTCCCGGCCCGAGTGTTGCCTTTCAGCCAGCGATTTCTGGCAGGCGGACCCTCGAGCATGGATGGATTCGCGGTGAGCGAAAGCCTACTCGGCACTCGGCAGACGGTGATTCTCGCGGCGGGGAACGGCTCCCGGCTGTCCGCCTCGCGCGGCAACCTGCCCAAGCCCCTGGTGCGGGTGGCCGGCCAGGCGCTGATCGAACACGCGCTCGACCAGGCCGCCGCCGCCGGCGTCGAGGAGGCGATCATCGTCACCGGGAACGCCGCCGACCAGATGCGGGCCCACCTCGAGACGGTCGAGTCCCCGCTCAAGCTGACCGTGGTCTACAACGCCCGCTATCACGAGCCCAACGGGGTGTCGCTGCTCGCCGCCGAGCCGTACGTCGACGGGCCGTTCTTCCTGCAGATGGCCGACCACGTCTTTGCCCAGCCGGTGCTCCGCTTCCTCGACCGCACCACGGCGGCCCCCGCCGAGTGCGCCCGGCTGCTGGTGGACTTCCACCCGGTGAACCTGGACGAGGACGACGCCACCAAGGTCTGCACCGAGGGCGCGCACATCACCGCCATCGGCAAGGATGTCTACCCGTACCACGCGGTGGATACCGGCTGCTTCCGGCTCGACCCGCGGGTGTTCCAGGCGCTGCACGAGGTGGCCCGTCATGAGCCGCCCTCGGTGACCCTCGGCATGCGGCGGCTGCTGGCCCAGGGCCTGCTCGCCGCGGTGCCGCTCAGCGGCGTGCGCTGGACCGACGTGGACACCCCCGAGGACTACGCCAAGGCCGAGATGCTGCTGGGCGCCCTCCGGCGGCGCTCGATGGAGCGGGGCGCGACCGTCGCGGCCTGACGCCGGCGCGGCCGGGGTCCGGAAACGGCAGAGGGCGGCCCGGTGGGCCGCCCTCGTTGCGTTCCCCCGCCCGCCGCGCTCAGGACGTGCGCGGCGCCGGCTCCGGCCCCCCGCGCACCAGCCACTGCAGCCCGGTGGTGACCCCCGAGACGCTGTAGATCACGGCACACCACGCCAGCGCCACCTCGGTGATGCCGAGCAGCGCCGCCGGCAGGTAGAGGAAGGTGAAGAAATCGCGCCTGCCGGCCAGCTCCACCGTCTCCTTGAGCACCTGGAACGGCGTGCGGGGGCCCGCCGGCGCCGCCACGTGGTCCTTCTGCCCCCACCAGCGGATGCTGGTGATGCTGCCGCTCCCCCCGCCCCGGAACATCAGCCCGGCGTAGAGCGAGGCCTGGTAGACCAGGTGCAGCACCGTGCCCACCAGCGTCACCCAGCCCACCACGGTGGCCCCCTCCCGCCACAGCGCCCACCCGGCCACGGCAAAGAACCCCACGTTCACCACGTCGTCGCCCACCTGATCGAGCCACTCCCCGAGCCGCGAGCGGATGTACTTGAGGCGCGAGATCTCGCCGTCGCAGCCGTCGAGGATCGACTGCAGCTGCACCAGCAGCGCCCCCGGCACCAGCATCGCGGCGCCGCCCCACCCGACCAGCCCGATGGCCGCGAGCCCGAACCCCAGCGCGATGAGCGTCATCTGGTTGGGGGTGAGCGCGGTACGGATGAGCATGCGGGTGATCGCCAGCGAGATCTTCCGGTTGATCGCCCGGCTGACGATGCCATCGGTGGCCTTGAGCAGGGCGCCGAACAGCAGGTCCTCGGCCTGGCGGGCCGCGGCGGCATCGGGCACAGCGAGCAGGAACTCATCCGGCGTGCGCGGCGCCTGCTCGATGCCGCCCCGGTAGCCCCGCTGCACCAGGTGCTTGGGCAGGAGCCGGTGCCAGACCAGGCCGACGGGCGCGGTGAGCAGGGGCGGCTCGGCGGCCACCGGGACGAGGCGCAGGCGGAGCCGCGGGTCGGCGGGGACCAGGGCGATGAGATCGGCGGGGAGCGCAACCTCCTCGATCCCCGCGTCCTGCAGCGAGAGCAGCTGGCGGAACAGCACGCTCAGCCCGGCCACCTCGAGCCGCGGGTCGCCGGCGGCGGGGAGGGTGAGCGCGGCACGGCGCATCACGCCGCCGCCTGCCGGGCCTCGAGCCGCATCAGCACCACGAGGTACAGGTTGAGCAGCGTGGTGCACAGCGCGAAGTACACCACGACCGCGGGCGGCCACCAGTACGAGGCCGTGAGCAGCACGTAGCCCAGCGCAAAGTGGGTCCCGATGCCGAGCAGCGTCCAGGCCTGCATCCGGCCGGCGTTGGCGGCGCGGTAGGCGGCGGGGTCGGCGGCCGGCGCGATCTGCAGCGCGGCGTGCTGCACCATCGAGTAGTTGTAGTAGAGCGCCAGCAGCAGCGCGTCGCGCAGGCGGCGTTCGCGCCAGGCGCGGTCGCGTTCGGCCCGGACCGCGCCCAGGTCTTCCTCGCGCTCGGAGTAGCCGGCGCCCGCCCGGGCGATGTAGCGCGACTTGGTGTGGTCGAACAGCGCCGACTGCACCGCCGAGCTGGCGATGCCGAGCAGCGCCAGCAGCCAGTACCAGGGGCTGCCGAAGGTGGCCGCCATGTACGCCCCGGCGCCCACGCCGAGCGCGATGCCCACGGCGTAGTCGGCGATGCCGTCGAGGATGGCGCCGTAGGTGGAGGAGATCTTGCGGGCCCGCGCCAGCTGGCCGTCACAGCAGTCGAGCACCACCGCGGCAAAGAGGAGCGCGCCGCCGAGCAGCCGGCCGGCGGGCCAGTCCGTGGCAAGGCCGGTGACCACGCCGCCCGAGACCCCGACGAGCCCGGAGAGCAGCGTGACCTGGTTCGGCGTGATGGGGGTGTGCAGCAGCAGGGCGACGACCCGGCGGGCGAGCGGGCGGTGGATCCGCTCGTCCACCCACTCCTCGACCTCGGGCGGCTTGGCCGGCGCGGCGGGGGCCGGGCTAGCGGGCAAAGCGGGCGCGGGCATCCTCGAGGTCGGCGAGGTCATCAATCTCGGTCCATTCGTGGTGGCCGATCGGAACGGTGCGGAAGCTAACGCCCGCGTGCATCATCCGCTGGAAGGCGTCCTCGTAGTAGCCCTGGGTGTCACCGGCGTCGCGCATGGCCTCGAGGGTGGCCCAGAAGATCGGCAGCGCGAGCCCGCCCACCTTCTGGATCCCGATCGACTCGCCGGCGCACTGCGCGGGGTCGAGCGCCTTGGCCAGGCGCCGGACGCTGCCCTGGGCGTCGAGCAGCGCCTTCATCTCTTCATCCCCGAGGGCGGTCTCGGTGTCGAGCAGCAGCGCGGCGGGCGCCGGGTCGGCCACCAGGCGGGCCAGGGCGTCGCCGCTGAGCACCACGTCGCCGTCGCAGATCACGATGCCCCGCCCCGCGCAGCGCTCCCGGGCGGCGAGCACGCTCATGCAGTTGCCGGTGGTCGCGTAGAGCGGGTTGGGCGTGAGGCGCACCTCGAGGGGCGGCGGCTGGTGCCGGAGGTGCTCCTCCACCTGCTCGGCGCGATAGCCGGTGACCACCACGGCGCGGGGAATGCCCGCGGCGGCGATGCGCTCCAGCTGCCGGGCCAGGATGGTCCGGCCGCCCACGTCGAGCAGCGGCTTGGGCGTCTCGTCGGTGAGCGGCCGGAGGCGCGAGCCGAGGCCCGCGGCGAGGATGATCGCGGTGAGGTCCATGGGGCGGAATGATAACCGGCGAGATGCGACGGAGGATCAACCGGGCGCGGGCGCCGGGACACGGGAAGCGGTCCGCTTCCCGTGTCCCCTGTCCCGTCCCTACAGCCCCGCGATGTCCCGCACCGCCTCGAGGAAGCGGTCGATCGTCGCGAGGTCGATGTGGCCCATGTTGGCCACGAGGAAGCTGTCGTGGCTCACCGGGCCCTTGCCCCGGTACACCAGGAAGCCGCGGGTGCGCAGGTCGTGGTTGAACGAGTCGAAGCTGAGCCCCGAGGGGAGCTGCGCCACCGTGAGCGACGACGCGCTGCCCGGCCCGTCGTAGCGGAGCTTGAGCCCGAGCCCCAGCAGGCCGGCCCGCAGCCGCGCGTTGAGCGCCTGGTAGCTGGCCCGGCGCGCCGGGACGCCGCCCTCCGCCTCGAGCTCCGCCAGCGCGGCGTCGAGCGCCACCACCGCGGTGACGGGCGGGGTGAAGGGGGTCTGCCCGTTGTCCTTGAAGGCGGTGCGGTAGCGGCGCAGGTCCAGGAACATGGACCGCGGCCGCACGTGCGCCGTCTCCTGCCACAGCTCCTTGCGCACCACCACGAACGCCGCGCCCGCCACGCCGTGCAGGCACTTGTTGGCCGAGCCGATCGCCACCGAGGCGCGGCTGCGGACCATGTCGAAGTCCTCGGCGCCGAGGCTCGAGACCACGTCCACGAAGTAGCGGATGTGCCGCGGCGCGAGCAGGCGGCCCACCTCGTTGACCGGGTTGAGCCGGCCCACGCTGGTCTCGTGGTGCACCATGGCCACCGCGCGGATGCGCGGGTCGCCGTCGAGCATCCCCTGCACCTGCTCCAGCACGATGGGCTCGCCCCAGTCGTAGCGGAGGTGGCTCATGTGGATGCCCAGGCACTGCGCCATCTCCGCGATGCGCTCGCCGAAGGCGCCGTTGGACACCACCAGCAGCCGCTCGTCCTGCGCCACGAAGGTGGCCAGCACGGCCTCGGTCACCGCCGTGGCCCCGCCACCGGTTACCAGCACCTCGTGGCCCGGAGCCCCGGCCACCACCTTGAGCCGCTCCACCACCCGGCCCAGCACGTCCACGAAGGCCTGGTCGCGATGGGAGATATCCTGGCGCGCCAGCGCCTGCTTGACCCGGGGTGAGGTGGAGCACGGCCCCGGGCAGAGCAGGGTCACCTGATCCGCCCCCTCCGGCACCCGCAACGGGACCGCCCGCACCGACTCCGAGTCGAGGCGGCGATGGCGTGTCAGGTTATCCAGTGCGGCGTGTGATTTCATCACGCAGGCATTCCCCGGGCGTGTGCGGGTGAAACGAACCGACACGCTCACGTAAAGTTTTGTATAACAATTACTTAGAAGACTGTTCCGGGACCGGTCCACGGCTCAGAATCACGATTCGGTCTCGAAAGCGTAGCTCTTGCAGCAGGAAAGGAGCCATACGGGGCGGCTCGGTGACCGAGCGCCCTTCGGGAGCGGCGACGCCGCGACCCGGGCGCGAGGGAATCCGCCTGGGGACGCTAGCGGCCCAGCGCCCAGCGCAGCGATTCACCGAGCCAGGCGGAGGCGCGCCAGGGGTCGGGGACGGGCAGGGTGGAGGGAGGGGCGGCGAGGCGGGCCGCGAGGAAGTCGGCGATGCGCGCGGCGCGGGCATCCCAGGTGAGGTGCTGCGCCGTGGCCAGGGCACCGGCAGACAGCACGCGGGCGCGCCCCGGATCGGCCGCGATGCCGCGCAGCGTGGCCACCGTGCCGGCCACGTCCCCGGGCGCGACCAGCGCCGCGTTCTCGCGGTCGTGCAGCAGCTCGGCGGTGTCGGGCGCCCGCGGCGCCAGCAGCACCCGGCCCGCGGCCAGGTACAGGAAGAGCTTGATCGGCAGCACCGTGTTGCCGTGGCGCTCCAGGGGGGCGAGACTCGGGGGGACGATCAGCACGTCCGCGGCGTACAGCCAGGGCGCCAGCTCGCGGAACTTGAGCCAGGGGACGATCGTGACGTTGGGGTGCGCCCGCGCGGCGCGCTCCACCGGCCCCTCGCCCTCCGAACCGATCAGCACGAAGCCGATCTCCGGCGCCTGGTCGGCCGCGGCCAGCAGGATCTCGAGTCCCTTGCGGGCGTTCATCCGCCCGCTGTACACCACGGTGAAGCGGTGCGGGGGCAGCTTGAGCGCGACGCGGGCCTCGGCCTGGGTAAGCCGCGGTTCCATCCGCCCGGGGTCCCAGCCGTTGTGGGCCACGAGCATCCGGTCGTCCGGCACGCCCAGCCGGTGATAGCTCTGCTGGGCATGGGCGGAGTGGAAGATCGCCGCCACCAGCGCCGGGTGCCGCAGCACGCCGCGCAGGAAGGGCTGCAACGGCGGCACCTGGTCGCCCCAGGGGCGGAAGTGCTCGTACACCACCCGGTGGCCGGCCCGGAGCATGGCCCACGCGCCGGGGAGGTTCCGGGTGTAGACCAGGTCGGCCTCGCGCGCGGCGGGATGGTGCGCGGCGCGCCGGGCGTGGGACCACTTCTCCGGGCCGCGCAGGCCGCGCCAGCGGAGCGCCAGGTGGTGCAGCGCGAAGTCGCCACGCACCTGGTAGTACTCGTGCAGCGGCGCCGGATCGGCGGGACCCGTGACGGGACCCGGCACCAGCAACGACATTGCCACCCCGCGCCGCGCAAGCGCGGCCACGGTGTTCACCACCTGCTCGGTGTCGGCGCCGGTATTGGGAACCGGGCTGTCGAAGCTGTAGCAGATCTTCATGTGGGCGGCTCGGTGACCGAAGGCCCTGCGGGAGTCCCGGCCGGATGGTGATGGTGGCGCCGCGGCGATATCCAGCCCGGCAAACGTAGGAACCACGGCGCGTGAACGCCAGTAACGGAGTCCGGTGACCGACCGCGCGATCGACGCGAAGCACGAAATGCAGCGGGGGCTCTGGTGGATGGGAGCCGCCACCCTGGCCATGCGGCTGCTCGACGTGGGCGGCAGCCTGCTGGTGCTGCAATTCCTCTCCCCCGCCGACGTCGGCCTCGCGGCGCTGGCCTGGAGCATCGCCGTGGCCCTCGAGGCCTTCAACGGCCTCGGCGTGGGCCAGTGGATCGTGCGCCAGCGCGACCTCACCCACGAGGCGCTCTCCGGCCTGTTCTGGTTCTGCACCCTCCTCGGCGTGGCGGCCGTGGCCGTGATGCTCGCCCTCGCCCCGCTGCTCGCCGTCTTCTACGCCGACCCGCGGCTCGGGCCCATGATCGTCGTGAGCGCCGCCAAGCTCATCTTCGTCGGCGCGGCGCTGGTCCCGCTGCAGCTCCTCACCCGCGACCTCCAGTTCAAGCTCTCCGGCGCGGTACAGACCCTCGCCACCCTCGGCGAGGCGGTCACCAAGGTGGTGCTGGTCGTGGCGGGCTTCGGCGCCTGGGGGCTGGTGCTCGCCGGCGTGGCGCGCGGGGTGTTCCTCTGCCTGGCCCTCTGGCGCCTGGCGCCGTTCCGCCCCGCCCGCGTGGCGGCCGACGGCACCACCCGCGAGGCCATCCGCTTCGGGCTTCGCACCGCGCTCGCGAGCATCCTGTACCACGTCTACCGCAACATGGACTTCCTGCTCATCGGCCGGGTGCTCGGCACCCGCGTGCTGGGCATCTACCAGACCGCCTTCCAGCTCGGCATGACGCCGCTCGAGATCGTGCTGCAGCTGGTCAACCGGGTGCAGTACCCCATCTACGCCCGGCTGCGCGACCTGCCCGGGGAGCTCACCCAGGCGTTCAACCGGAGCGCCCGCGCCCTGCTGCTGATCCTCGGCCCGGTGGCGGCGCTGCTCTGCTTTGCGAGCACCGACATCCTGCAGCTGGTCGGGGCGGGGAAGTGGCTGCCGGCGGTGCCGATGATCCAGGTGCTGGTGTGGGCCAGCCTGCTGCGTGGGCTCTCGCAGCTCTTCCCGCAGCTCTACAACGCCACGGGCCGCCCCGGCTTCTCGGTGGTGGACGCGCTGGTCACCGGCGCCACGCTGGTCTCGGGCTTTGCGCTGGCGCTGTGGCTCGCGCCCGAAGGCGATGGGGCGCAGTGGGTGGCGTGGGTGTGGCTGCTCTCGTATCCGCTGCCGCTGGCGGCGCACTTCTGGATGGCGGCCCGCTGCTCGCCGGTGCGGGCGGGCCCGCTGCTGCGGGAGCTGGTGCGGCCGCTGCTCGGCGTCGTGCTGGTGGCGCTGTTGCTGGCGCTGGCCAGCCGGCTGCGGCCGCTGGTCGGCTCGCCGGTGCTGATGCTGGCGCTGCTCATCCCGCTGGCGCTCGCCGCGCACGCGCTCTTCCTGCGCTGGGGGATGCGCCTGCGCCCGGGCGACATACTCCCGAAGAAGTCCGCCGCCAGTTAGGCTGGCGTTGTCTACCGCCGTACCGCCGTACCGCCCTACCGCCCTACCGCCCTACCGCCACTCCCTCGGGCCCGGGTCGCGGCTGCGCCGCTCCCGAAGGGCCCTCGGTCGCCGCCCTACCGCCGTCCCGCCAGCGCCGCGATCACCTCCGCCATCCGCGCCGAGGTCCCGCCATCCACCCCGTGGATGTGCGCCGCGAGCCACGCCGCCGCGCGTTCGCGGCAGCAGTCCGGCTCGGTGAGCGCGCGGCTGACCGCGGCCAGTGCCTCCGTGGCATCGCGGGCGGAGAGGCCGCCGTTGTCCTCCGGCGCATTCATCCAGTCCGGGGCGGCCTCCGCCCGCCGGGCCCGCAGCCCGAAGCGGGTCAGCCGCGAGAACCGCACCCGGGCGCCGGGCGGCGGCACCAGGTGGACGCTCGGCCGGCCGGAGTAGTAGAAGAAGGTCACGAACGACGACAGGTTGCTCACCATGGCGTCGGCCACCACCAGGTCGGCCAGGTTGTCGGGCCGCTCGTTCTTGAACTTGAGCTCCACGTGGGGGAACCGCGCCGCCTCGCGACCCAGCGCCTCGAGGTAGGCCGCCTCGTACCGCCAGCGGTCGTGCAGGCAGAACAGCACGTTGGCGCCGTGGTCGGCGGCGCGGGCACACAGCGCCGCCACGAACGCGAGGTCGGCATCCATCGGCGAGCGGCCCAGCAGCGACGGCTGCCAGCTGCCCGGGAAGATGCGGCCGTAGTGCCAGGTGAAGTTGAGCAGCAGCGTGGGGCGGCCGGTCACGTCGATCCGGTAGGCGGGCGCCAGCTCGGCCCGGGTGTACGGCGGGGCCAGCAGCAGGTCGCTGAAGCAGGAACCCACCACCGCGCAGTTGTCCGGGGCCACGCCCCACGACTCCACCCGCCAGTCGCGGTCACGCGCGTGGTAGCATTGCGCCACGAACCGGCTGGCGGGTGCCCGCGGGTCCTGCCCGGTGAGCCGCGCCACGTGCCGCAGCCGCTCGGCCACGTCCGTGGGCGGCGTGGACTTCCACCCCAGCCCGTGCCAGAGGAAGCACACCCGCGGCGCGGCGGCGAACTCGGGGAAGTGGTTGTCGCACACCACCACGTCGGCCCGGAACGCCTCGACGGCGGCGCGGGTGGCGGCGTCCTTCCGCTCGAGCATCGGGGCTCCCAGCGGCCGCGCCCGGGCCAGCGGCTCCCCGCGCCACGCGGCCAGTCCGTCGGCGGCGATGAGCAGCTCGGTATCGGCCCGCGCGTCGAGCGCCAGGGCCAGCGCCAGGATATCGGCCTGCAGCGTCGAGACCCAGAGCAGCACCCGCATCAGCGGCCCGCGCCCCGCGCGTGGCGGGCCCGCGCCTCGTCGTAGAAGGCCTCGAGGGCGCGGCCCCGGGCGCGCACGTCGTACTCGCGGAGCATCTTCTGGCGCGCGGCGCGGCCCAGCCGCTCGCGCAGCGCCGGGTCGGTCACCACGCGCTCCAGCCGGTCGGCCAGCGCGGCCACGTCGCGCTCGGGGACCAGGAAGCCGGTGGCGCCCTCGTCGATGATCTCGGGAATGCCACCGTGCCGGGTGCCGATCGGCACCACCTCCGCGGCGCTCGCCTCCTTCACCACGATGAGGCCCGACTCGCGGTTGCCCGCCGCGTCCACCACGCTCGGCGCCAGCAGCACGTGACTCGCCGCCAGCCGCGCGGCCACCGCCTCCGGCGCCAGCGGCCCGGTGAAGCGCACCCGCGCCGTCACCCCGAGCTGGTCCGCGAGGCGCCGGAGCTCCGCCTCGCGCTCCCCCTCCCCGATCAGCGTGAGCTCGAGCGCCGGGTGCCGTTGCGCCACCCGGGCAAAGGCCTCGAGCCCGTAGCCGAAGCCCTTCTTCTCCACGAATCGCCCGATCATCACCACCTGGAGCGGCGCGGCGGCCCGCGCCCCCGACTGGAAGGCGCCCAGGTCCACGCCCAGCCGGTGCACCCGCAGCTTCTCCGCGGGCACCCCCTGGGCCTCGAGCAGCGCCTGGAGTTCCGCCGAGGCGCAGAGGCCCAGGGTCATGTCGCGCAGCACACGGGGGCCCTGGATGGCGTAGCGCAGGTGCTGCGGAAGGAAGCGGCGCGGGCTCGCGAGCAGCGGCACGTCGTAGCCGTGGAAGGTGACCACCAGCGGCAGCCCGTGCCGACGCGCGAAGGGCCGCGCGTACACCGCGCCGAGGCCGAAGTGCGCGTGCACCAGCGCGAACCCCCGGGCGCGGAAGCGGTCGTCGAAGGCGGCGTCGCGGCAGGTGAGCGGATAGAGCGTGCCGCCCACGTGCACCGGCGCGAAGGGAAACCGCTCCGGCAGCAGCCGGGCGCGGCAGAACACCTCCACGGCGTACCGCTCGTGGTGGCGGATCTCCTCGTACACGAAGGTCTGCGAGTAGGCGAGGAAGTTGGTGCTGAACAGCGCCACCAGGTCGGTCATGGCACCGCGGGTCCCGGCCACACGCGATCGGTCTCGAGCAGGTAGTCCACCAGGGTCTGGTCCCACCGGATCCGCTGGGCAAGGTCGGCCGCGCGCATCGGCGCGGTCGGGGCGAGGTCCCGGCGCTGCAGCGGATCCTCCAGCGCCCGGTAAAGGTGCAGGGCGCCGGTCGCCGGGTCCACCACCAGGCTCCACGCGCCCTGGTCGGCCCACGCGGCGCTCTTGCGGAGGCCGCTGGCGGTGCGGGCCGCGGGCACCGGGTCCAGCAGGCTGTGCCCCATCCACGGGACGCTGTCGCGGACCCCCGCCAGGTCGGCGAGGGTGGGCGCCACGTCGAGCAGACTCGCCACCTCGGGGCGCATGCCCGCCGGGAGCCGGGGATCGGCCCCGTGCAGGAGCAGCGGCACCCAGATGGTCTCGCGCCAGCCGTTCCGCTGGGCGGCGGTGCCGTCGTGCTCGCCCAGGTTCTCGCCGTGGTCCCCGGTGATCACCACCACCGTGCTGTCGAACCACGGCTCGGCGCGGAGCGCGCCGACGAACTCCCGCAGCACGTCGTCGGTGTAGTGCATGGTGTTCCAGATGGCGGAATCCGGCCGGGTGGAGCGGACCAGGTCGAGGGCCGGCTCCCGGCTGCGGAACGGCAGGTGGTTGCTGTAGGAGACCACCGTGAGCAGGAACGGCGCGTCGCGGCGGCCGAGCTGCCGCGCCCGCTGCACGGCGCGGCGGAAGACGTCGCGATCCTCTTCTTCCGCGCGGTGCGGCACGTCGAGCCGGTCGTACCAGCGCCGCAGCCAGAAGGTCTGGAAGTCCCAGTCGGGGTCCACGCCGGTGATGAACTCGGTGGTCCAGCCGTGGGCCCGGAGCACCTCCGGCAGGCAGCGGAAGCGGGTGCCGGTGAACATCGCCGTGGGCGACTCGCGCCGGTGCGGCTTCACGGAGCAGTGCCCGGCGAAGAGGCCGTTGACCGTCTCGGGGCCGAAACTCAGGTGCCGCAGCCACGCCGCGCTCCCCGGCGCGCGCGCCAGCGAGTCGAGGAACGGGGTCGGCGTGAAGTCCCGGTCGGGACGGAGGTACCCCACGTCCCAGCCACGGAAGGTCTCGAGCTGGATATAGATGATGGCGCGGGGCCGGGGTGTGCCGGAGGCCGCCGGCCGGGTGGGAACGCGGAGCAGCGGATAGGCCGTGTCGGGGAAGGCCCACCCGCTGTCCACGCTTCCGGCCAGCCACGCCTGCTGGTAGCTCGAGGCGAGGGCCGTGAAGTCGTCCGGTCGGCGGCCCCAGTGGAGCCGGCGCCGGGTCTCGCTCACCACCGAGGCGAGGGCGGGCTTCACCCGGCGCCACCGGTTGCCGCTCGGCCACACCACCATGACGATCGTCGGAAAGGTGATCAGCGCGGTGAGGATCACCAGCGTCCGGCCGGGAGTGTCCAGCCGCGGCCCGTACTGCCGGCGGATCGTCCGGGCGCCGCCCCACCCCAGGCTGGCGCCGGTGGCGAGCAGGAGCAGGAACGGTAGCCCCGGGCCCCCGCGGTCGCGCAGGAAGAGCTCGTACATGTCCCGCGTCCACGCCGAGACGTTGTAGTAGGTGCGGACCACGGAGAAGGACAGGTGGAGGCCCATGAACCGCATCAGCTCGTGGTCCACCTGGTCGAGCAGGGTGGCGAGGATCAGCGCCGCGAGCAGCACCCGCTGCGCGCGCCGCGCCGTGACGGCGGGCACCGGGCCATCCCAGCGCACCAGCCACCAGACGAACAGCGGCAGGGCCGGGGCCAGCGCGGCCCACATGTTCCAGGCGATGGCGAACGGGAGGTAGCGACCGACCTGGTCGACGTACGGGGTGCCGTAGGGGGTGCCGCGGAGGAAGAGGAACAGCTCCTGCACGGTCATGGCCAGCCAGGCGAGCAGCACCAGCCCGAGCGAGACCGGGGCCTGTCGCGCGCCGGTGGTGTGGCCGGGACGATCGTCGTCGGGGTTCAGGCGGCCCTCTGGCACGGGGCGGAAAGTAGTTCGCGGCCCGGGGGCTCGCTACGCCCTTACGGAGCCCGCGCGGGCCCCCTTATGATTCCGCGTCACAGTTCCCGGAGCACGCCCTGTCGTTCCGCATGTTGACGGTCTGCCTGGTGGCCCTGGCGCCACTGGGGCTCACCGCCCAGGACAGCCTGCCACCCGCCGCCCGCGATTCGGCCTTCAAGCCGGTCGGGGAGGCCCCCCTCGGTCGCGATTCCGCCTTCGGGCCGGTCGGGATGCCCGACACCCTGCGCCGCATCGTGAAGATCCGGATCCTGCAGTCCGACGTTTTCGACAGCGCCGACGCGCACAAGTGGTTCGGCAAGATCGGCAACGGGCTCCACGTCATGACCCGGCCCGGCATCATCGAGTCGGAGCTCCTCTTCAAGGTGGGCGAGCCCTACGACTCCGTGAAGGCGGCGGAGATGGCCCGCAACCTCCGCACCCGCGGGCTGTTCCGGAAGGTCGTGGTGGACACCGTCACCGCCGACAGTGGCGTGGTGCTCCAGGTGATCACCAAGGACGGCTGGACCACCCAGGTCGACGTGCGCTTCCGCTCGGCAGGCAAGCAGACCGACTGGCAGTTGGCCCTGATCGAGCGCAACCTGCTCGGCACCGGCACCCGCTTCGCCACCCGCTACCGCCACACCCCCGACCGCAACAGCCTCAACTTCCAGTTCCTGCAGCCGCGGCTCATCGCCAAGCGGGTGTCGCTTGGGCTGCGCTACGAGGACCGCTCCGACGGCGCCCGCGGCCAGGTGGCCATCGAGCGGCCGTTCTTCAGCCTCTCGGACCGCAACGGCATCACCACCCTGCTCGACATCCGCAACGAGCGGGTGCTGCGCTTCCGCGACGGCGTCGGCGACCCGGCCGACTCCCTCCGCCGCCGCTTCGTGCTGGGCCGGGTGGAGGCGGGACACGCCCTCTATGCCAGCAGCAAGGGCTACCTGCGCGTGGGCGTCACCGGCCAGGTGCGCCGCGACGACTTCGTCCCCTGGCCCACCCGGACCACCACCCGCAGCGTCACCGCCGCGCTCGGCCCGTTCCTCGAATGGCGCCGCGCCAACTTCGCCGTCACCAGCGGCTTCGCGCGCGTGGGCCAGGACGAGGACGTGGACCTGAGCACCTTCGCCCGGGTGCAGCTCTTCGCCGCGCCCGAGCTGTTCGGCTACCACCGCGATGGCCTCGGCGGCCTGGCCCAGATCCGGCTCGGCCGCCAGCTCGCCAAGGGCGGGTTCGCGTGGCTCGACGGCCGCCTCAACGGCGTCGTCACCTCGGCCGGCCTCGACTCCGGCTCCGCCGTCCTCGGCGGCACGGTGGTGGTCAAGCCGCACCGCGGCCACCTCGCCATCGGCCACGCCGACATCGGCTGGATCAAGAACCCGGTGCAGGGCACCGAGTTCGACCTCGGCTTCGCGGTCGGGCCGCGCGGCTTCCCCATCCACGCCTTCACCGGCGACCGCACCTACTTCACCACCGCCGAGTACCGGGTGATCCTCGCCGACGAGGTGCTCAAGACCCTCGCCGTCGGCGTGGCCGGCTTCGTGGACCACGGCGGGGCCTGGTTCAACGGCACCAAGCGTCGCACCGGCACCAACCTCGGCATGGGCATCCGGCTCGGCCCCTCGCGCGTGGCCGACGCCAACCAGACCCGGCTCGACCTCGCCTACCGCTTCAAGAACGACCAGGAGAAGGCGGGCTGGGTGTTCGTCATCGCCTCGGGCCTCACGTTCAATACCCAGCCGCGCGGGCTGTAGCCCGCGCCGCTGGCGCGATTCCGCCCACCGGTTATCATTGCGCCCATGACCAGCCCTGACGCGACCGCTCCCGCCCCCGACGCCCCGGCTCCCCGCAAGCGGCGCTTCGGCAAGTACCTGGTGATCGCCCTGGTCGGGCCGATCCTCCTGCTGGCGCTCTACACCTGGCTGGCCCTGCACTGGGACTACTCCAACGGCTACCGGAGCGGCCTGCTGCAGAAGTTCTCGAAGAAGGGGTGGGTCTGCAAAACCCACGAGGGCGAGCTGTGGCAGTCGGTGGTGGCCCAGGTGGCGCCCAACGTGTGGAACTTCACCGTGCGCGACGACCGCATCGCCCGGCAGCTTGATTCCCTGGTGGGCAAGCCGGTGCGGGTGCACTACAGCGAGCACCGCGGCGTCCCGACCAGCTGCTTCGGCGACACGCCCTACTACGTGGACAGCGTCACGGTGGTCACCGGGCCGTAGGCGCGCACGGCTGTGCGCGCCGGCGCATCGCCTAGGTCCCCGCCACCACCGCCGCACGCACCCGGAGCAGCTGCAGCTCCCCCAGGTCGATCACCTCACCCGTCAGCATCACGCGGATCCCCACCAGCCCCCGGAACCACTCGGGGGCCGGCCCGCCGCGCTCGTCCGCGAGCAGCAGGTGGGCCGGCGCGCCATCGGCACCGGTGGTCATGAGCAGCGGCGGGATGCCGCCGCTCAGGCACCGCGTGGCGCAGCCGCGGTGCACCGTGTGCCGCGCCGGCTTCATCACGCCGAGCCAGCACTTGCTGTCCACGATCTCGCCGGTGAGGCGCTGCACCCCGCGGGACACCGGAGGCGGCACCGCGATGCCCAGGCGCACGTTGGGCGCGGGGGGCGTCTCGACGATGCCGCCCGCAACCACCTCGAGCATCTCCCGCTCCCCGCGCGCGATGCGGGTGCCGCGCACCGCGGCCCACTGGCCGTCGCGGCCCGCCGTGAGTGCCTGCGCGCCGTGCTTGCCCGTGGCCACCAGCAGGTAGCGGGTGTAGGTGGCCTGGCGGTCGTCGCCGCCATCGGCGGGCACCAGCAGGGCGGGATAGGGGAACTCGCGGATCTGGCCGTGCAGCAGGCGCAGGTGGCCGTACTCGAACACCCCCGGCCCGGCGCGGTCCTGCGCCAGGGCCAGCACCGCGGTCACGCCCAGCGCCGCGGCCAGGAGCCCGGCCACCCGGATCAGGGTGGCCCGGCCGACCGGCGCCGGGGCCGTGGCGTGGTAGCCCACGTAGAAGGGGTCGTCGGCGGCCCCGCCCGCTGCACGCGCCCCCGCGATCCGCGCCGGCTCCACCCGGGTGCCCGCCGGGTGCGCCTCCGGATGCACCAGCACCCGCCCCGCGACCACGCGCACGTCGTAGGTGGGAATGGTCTCGGTGAAGGGCGGCGGTGACTGGCCGCTGTCCGGCAGGTACTGGTAGCCGTGCCAGGGGCAGGTGATGCACCCGTCCACGATCTTCCCCTCGGCGAGCGGCCCGTTCTGGTGCCGGCACACGTTCGACACGCACGAGACCTTGCCGTCGTAGCGGAACACCGCGATCCGCTCCCCACCCACCACCGCCATCCGCGCCCGGCCCTCGGCAATCGTCTCCACCGGCCCTACGTCCACCCACCCCTCCGCGGTCCGCGGCGCCTCGGCGCGGTCCCGCGCCCCCTCGCGCCGGCCCGCCGCCAGGTGCAGCCCGAAGACCGCCGCGGCCGCCGTCACCAGCAGCACCGCCGGCGCCACGCTGCTGGTCTGCTGCAGCGTCCCGAGCGCCACGTGTGCCACCAGCAGCGCGTACGCCACGTACACCAGCATGTGCAACGCCTTCCAGAACGGCGCCGACAGGGTGGCCAGCCAGAAATCGTGGCTGGTCGCCGCCATCACCAGCAGGATGCCCAGCGCGGCCAGGCCCGGCAGCTCGAACGGAAAGGCATCGGGCCGCCCGGGACGCGCGGCGGCGCTGAGCAGGGAAACGAACGGGTGCACGTCGCCCAGGGCGTGGAACTGGATCAGGGTGAACACGCCGTGCCCCAGGGCCAGCACGCACATCGTCACGCCCAGGTGCCGGCGGTTGTACAGCAGCGGGAGGAACCGCGCGTCGAGCCGCGCCAGCGGGCCGATGGCCAGGATGATCGTGAGCAGCGTGAACGCCGTGACGCCGAGTCCGCGGATCAGCGCCGTTTCCAGCGTGGCGTCGGGATCGCGCCACAGGGTGAGCGCCGGGAAGAGCAGCAGGCAGGCCACCACCCCCGCCGCCAGCACGCCGTCGTAGATGAACTTCTGGCGGTTCCAGTTGACCGCCTTGTAGGCGGCGCTCATGGCAGGCGGCTCGGCGGCTCGGCGACCGAGCCGAGTGCCCAGCCCACCAGGAGGGCCGTGATGAGTGCCAGCCACGGGATCATCCGGCGGTGCCGGTCGCGGAGGGAGCGGATCATGCCTGCCCCCCGCGCTCGAGCCGCCACACCAGCACCGGCCACAGCAGCACCGCGCCCGGGAGGAGGAGCAGGCGGAACCCCGGCGTGCCGTGGGCGGCCACGTCGTCGAGCCGGTTGACCCAGCGGAAGGCGAACGGGAGGGCAAACAGCGCCCCGAGGGCGAGGTAGCCGGCCGCGAGCCGGACCAGCCACTCGGCGAGGGGTGGAGCGATCATGGCCATGCCGATCCAACGTGAGGGGGTCCTGCAAGGTTCCCCGTCCGGGGCCAGCGCGATAGTCCCCGGACCGTCGCCCGCTCGTGACCGGCCGGTCACCCCGCGGCGACCACCCGGCGCGAGACTGTGCACCGGACCCCGAACCCCGGGAGTGCGGCATGCGGATCGCGTTCTTCTCCGAAGTGTACTGGCCCATGGTGAGCGGCGTGGCCCGCACCCTGGAACGGACCGTGGCCGCCCTCACCGCCCGCGGCCACGCGGTGCGGGTCTACACCGCGACGTACCCGCTGCCCGCGGGCACCCCAGACCTGCCCGAGGTGCACCGCTCCCCCAGCCGGCCCCTCTTCCTCTCGCCCGAGGTGCAGTGGGCCTTCCCCCGGCAGCACCAGCTCCACGCCGACCTCGCCGCCTTCGCCCCCGACGTGGTGCACTGCCTCACCGAGTTCAGCCTGGGCCGCGCCGGCGCGCGGGCCGCGCGCGCCCTGGGGGTGCCGCTCGTGGCCTCGGCCCATACCGACTACGAGAGCTACGCCGGGCGCTATGGGCTCGACCTGCTGGTGGGGCCGGGCTGGCACTACCTCCGCCGGTTCTACCAGGACGCGCGCATCGTGCTCGCGCCGGGCCGGATGTACGAGGCGCGCCTGCACCAGCGCGGGGTGCACCATACCGGCATCTGGAGCCGCGGCGTGGACACCGCCGAGTTCCATCCCCGCTTCCGCAGCGACGCCTGGCGCGCCCGGTTCGGTGTGGGCAGGGACGACGTGCTCATCACCTGCGTGGGCCGCCTGGCCCCGGAGAAGAGCGTCCCCCTGCTGCTCGACGCGTGGGAGCGCGTGTCCCGCCGGCACCCCGGGGCGCACCTGGTCTTCGTGGGCCGGGGCGCCATGGAGGGCGCCATCCGCGGGCGGGCCCTGCCGCGGCTGCACCTGGCGGGGCTGCTGCGCGGCACGGCGCTGGCCACCGCGTACGCCTCGTCCGACCTCTTCGTGCAGCCCTCCGCCACCGAGACCTTCGGCAACGTGCTCCTCGAGGCGATGGCCAGCGGGGTGGCGTCCGTGAGCGTCGGCGCGGGCGGGGTGCTCGACTTTGCCCTCGACCGCCACAACACCCTGCTGGTGCCGCCGGGCGATCCCGCCGCCCTCGCCGCCACCCTCGCGGCCGCCATCGCGGATCCGGAGCTCCGCCGCCCGCTCCAGTCGGCGGGCCTTGCCACCGCGCGGGCACGCGGCTGGAATCCGGTCATCGACCAGCTGCTCGAGGACTACACCCGCGTCATCGGCAGTGCCCCGCCCGCGCATCCCGCCCGCTCCGCGCACGCGGCCTGAGTTCAGGCCGGCCCGTCCCCAGGCCGCGTATCGAGCCCCTCCCATCGGGAAGGAAAATTCATGATCGGGCCCTGTGGCTCGGTCAACTCCTCCCGGCCTGGGCCGATACTCCCGGAACGAAAGTGTTGCTGCCCCCGGTTCCCGGGTGCGCGGCGCGCCAGGTCCAGGGGAGGGGGACGGGATGGGGTTCCGGGACGTGCGGCCCAACGGCCGCGAGCGGTTCTTCGAGGACGACGAGATCATCGTCAGCAAGACGGATCTCCAGGGCGCCATCACCTACGCCAACGAGGTGTTCATCCGCGTCTCGGGCTACTCCGAGGAGGAGCTGATCGGGGCGCCGCACAGCCTCATCCGCCATCCCGAGATGCCACGCTGCGTGTTCCAGTTCCTGTGGGACACCATCCGGGCCCGGCGCGAGATCTTCGCCTACGTGGTGAACCTGGCCCGCACCGGGGAGCATTACTGGGTGCTGGCCCACGTCACCCCCAGCCTGGGCCCCACCGGCGAGATCGTCGGGTACCACTCCAATCGCCGGGTACCCAGCCGCCAGGCGGTGGACCAGGTGCGCCCCATCTACGCCGCGCTCTGCGCCGAAGAAGCCAGGCACGAGCGGAAGTCCGACCAGATCGCCGCCTCCACCCAGCTGCTGCTCGCCACGCTCAAGGGGCGGGGGTGAGCTACGACGAATTCGTCTGGGGCCTGACCAACGCCGCCGCGGGGGCCGCATGCTGACCGAGACCCTGCCCGACGTGGCCCGCCTCGAGGGCGAGCTGGCCGAGGCCCGGGCGCAGAACGAGCGCTACCATGAGGCCATGCGCCAGATGCTGGTGGTCTGCCGCGAGGCGGCGCGGGGCAACCTGGAGCCCCGGCTCCGCGACCTGCGCCTGGGCGAGGACGTGGACGAGATGCGGCGCGGCATCAACCACCTGCTCGACCTGGTGGACGCCTTCGTCCGCGAGGCGGGCGCGTCGCTGACCCACGCCAGCGAGGGCAAGTTCTACCGCCGGGTGCTGGAGCGGGGGATGCTCGGCTCCTTCCGGGTGGGCGCGGCCACGATCAACCGGGCCAACGCCGGCCTGGCGAGCGCGGCGGGCGAGCTCGCCGCGGCGGAGGCGCGGAAGCAGGAGCTGGCGCGCGACTTCGAGAAGGCGGTCAAGTCGGTGGCGGAGCACGTGGCGGCGGCCTCCACCGAGATGCGGGCCACCGCCGCCGGGCTGGCGCAGTCGTCGGTGCACACCGCGGCCAAGGCGCAGGAGGTGGCCCAGTCGGCGGAGCATGCCTCGGGCAGCGTCACCTCGGTGGCGGGCGCGCAGGAGGAGCTGTCGAGCACCGTGGCCGAGATCGAGCGCCAGGTGGCGGCGTCGAGCCAGGCGGCGCGGGGCGCGGTGGCGGAGACGGGCCGGGCCACCACCACGGTGCAGGGGCTCAACGACGCCAGCCGGCAGATCGGGCAGGTCATCACCGTCATCACCCACGTGGCCAACCAGACCCGGCTGCTGGCGCTCAACGCCACCATCGAGGCGGCGCGGGCCGGCGAGGCGGGGAAGGGCTTCGCGGTCGTGGCGTCGGAGGTGAAGAACCTCGCCAGCCAGACCGCGGAGGCCACCGAGCGCATCGGCCAGCAGGTGGCGGCCATCCAGTCGGCGGCCGGCAACGCCACCGCCGCCATCAGCGGCATCGGCGAGGCCATCAAGCGGGTGGACGAGATCGCGGCCACGATCTCCACGGCCGTGGGCGAGCAGCGCCAGGCCACCAACGAGATCAGCCGCAACGTGCACCAGGCGGCGGGGGCCACCCGGACGGTATCGGGGAGCATCCTGGACGTCACCCGCGCCACGCAGGAGACCAGCGAGGCGGCCAGCCAGATGGAGGCGGCCGCCGCGGAACTGAGCCGGATGAGCGAGGAGCTGCAGGGCCAGGTGGAACGGTTCCTCACCGAGATCCGCGGCGGCGCGGGCCGCTGACCGCTGGCGCCGGCGGGACCGCCCCGGGGGCCGCCAGGCGCCCGGGGCGGCGTGCGTCCGGGGGGAGGGGTGGACGGCCAGGTGTATATTGCTATATTGGCATATACTCAACCAACGATCCGGAGGCGACATGGCGCGCGTCGTGGTGCTGGGGGCCGGGATCGCGGGGCATACCGCCGCGCTCCACCTCCGCCGGCTGCTCGACCGGGGGCACGAGGTCGTCGTGGTCTCCCCCAACTCGCAGTGGAACTGGATCCCCTCCAACATCTGGGTGGGCGTGGGCCGCATGGCGGCCGCCGACGTGACGTTCCCGCTGGCGCCGGTCTACCGGCGCCAGGGCATCGACTTCCGGCAGGCCCGGGCGGTCGCGATCCACCCTGAAGGCACGGGCGAGTCCGCCACCCCCCAGGTCGAGGTCGAGTCCACCGCCCCCGACAGCGCCGGCACCCGCAGCCGCATCACCTACGACTACCTGATCAACGCCACCGGGCCGCGGCTCAACTTCGGCGCCACGCCCGGCCTGGGCCCCACGGGGCATTCTCTCTCCGTCTGCACCTACGGGCACGCGGAGGAGGCGGCGCGCGCCTTTGCCCAGGTGCTCGCCCGGCTGGAGCGCGGCGAGCGGCAGACCCTGGTCATCGGCATGGGCCACGGCCTCTGTACCTGCGAAGGCGCGGCCTTCGAGTACACCTTCAACGTGGAGCACGAGCTGCGCCTCCGCGGCCTGCGCGACCGGGCCGAGGTGGTGTACCTCACCAACGAGGCGGAACTCGGGGATTTCGGCGTGGGCGGGATGTTCTTCCAGCAGCAGGGCTTCATCACCTCGAGCCGGCTGTGGACCGAGTCGCTGTTCCGCGAGCGCGGCGTGCGGCCCATCCTGGGGGCGCACGTGCAGCGGGTGGAGCCCAACCGGATCCACTACGAGACCCTCGACGGGACCGAGGCGGTGCAGCCGTTCGACTTTGCCATGCTGCTGCCCCCCTTCCGCGGGGCGGAGCTGCAGGCCTTCGACCGGGCAGGCCAGGACATCTCCGCCACCCTCTTTGCGCCGAGCGGCTTCATGAAGGTGGACGCGGCCTACGGGGCCAAGCCGTTCGAGGAGTGGCGCGCCGAGGACTGGCCTCGCACCTACCAGAGCCCGTCGTACCCCAATCTCTTTGCCGTCGGGATCGCCTTTGCGCCGCCGCACCCGATCTCGCGTCCCCGGACCAGCGTCCGCGGCACGCCGATCGCGCCGGCGCCGCCGCGCACCGGCATGCCAAGCGGGGTGATGGGCCGCACCGTGGCGCAGAACCTGGCCGGCATGATCCAGCGCGGCGAGACCGGGCCGAAGCGGCACGCCTCCATGGCGGCGATGGGCGCCGCCTGCATCGCCTCGGCGGGCGCGGGGATGCGCCAGGGGACGGCCGCCGCGATGACGATGTTCCCGGTGGTCCCGGACTACCAGCGCTATCCCCGCTTCGGCCGCGACGTCGGCGACACCTACGGCGAGATCGGCCTGGCGGCGCACTGGCTCAAGCACATCCTGCACCACGTCTTCCTCTACAAGGCCAAGGCCCGGCTGGGCTGGGCCCTGCTCCCCGAATGACGGGACACCACGCCATGCCCGAACCCGCCCCGTTCGCCTCCGACGCCCCGCTGCCCACCGCGCGGACCGTCTGGATGCGCACCTTCCTGCCCTGGCAGCTGATCCGCTTCTTCTGGCTCAACGTCCGGATGATCCGGATGGTGGGCCGGGCGCACTGATGCCCTACCCCCTGGAGCGCGCATGAAGGCGCCGACCTACCGCGGCCAGCGGGTGGACGTGCTGCTCGACGTCCGATCCCGCATGGAATTCCTGCTGGGCCACCTGCCCGGGGCCCTCTGCATCCCGGTCGACCGGGTGGAGAGCGAGGTCCCGCGCCGCACCGAGATCCCGAAGACGGCCATGATCCTGGTCTACTGCCAGAGCGGCGCCCGCTCGGCCCGGGCGGTCGGGGTCCTGCGACAACTCGGCTACACTCGCGCCGTCAACGGCGGCGGCATCGCGGACCTCAAGCGGGAGCTGCGCTGAGCGCTACCGCGGCGGGGTGCCGTGCATCCGCTGCATCTGCTCCTGCTGCCGCTGGTCGAGGACCTGCGCCTGGTCCGGGGTGAGCAGCGGCCGCATCCGCGCGTGGAAGGCCATCCGCCAGGGCATCAGGCGCAGCATCGCCGCCCGCATCTCCTCCTGCAGCCGCAGCAGCGAATCGGCCGGCGCGCCCCCCTGGCGCGCGGCGCGCACCGCGGCCTGCAGCGCGGCGGCCCGTTCCCGGTCGGCGCGCGACTCGGCGAGCAGCGTGTCCCGCAGCGGCTGCAGGCGAGCGGCCTGGTCGGTGGTGAGCTGCAGCATCGTGGTCAGCATCGGGATGGTGGGGGGAAAGCCGGCGTCGTCCAGGGCCATGCCGCCCGGTCCGCCCTGGGCGCTGAGGCCGCCGGCCAGCAGGGTGGTGACGAGGGCCAGTCCGGTTGCGTACCGCATGGTGTCTCCAGGGAAGGGGTCTCGCCCCGTGGACGCCGCCCGTGGCGGGCCGTTAACGGGACTCCGGGCCCCGGCTTCCTTCCGGGGGCTCCGGAGGGTAGTTTTTCGCTCCCTCCCGGCGCCGTAGCCAAGTGGTAAGGCAGAGGTCTGCAAAACCTCCATCACCGGTTCGACTCCGGTCGGCGCCTCTGCAGGAGCCCAGCACCAGACCAGAACGGCCGCCCCTCCGGGCGGCCGTTTGGCGTTCCGGCCCCAGGGTTGAGGGGACCCCAGCCAGACCGCCACCTTCGGCGGAGACACGCTCTACCAGGCGGCCTACACCCGCGACAACGGCGGCCGGATCACGGGGCTCACCGAGACGGCGCTAGGACGCCGGCGGCCAGGTCACGAGCTACACCTACGACGTCCTGGGGAACCTGACGGCCGTCACCCTCCCCGACAGCACCCAGATCAGTTACCTGGTGGATGGCCAGGGCCGCCGGATCGGGAAGAAAGTGAACGGGGTGCTGGTGCAGGGCAGGCTGTGGCAGGGGCAGCTGGCGCCGGTGGCGGAGCTGGACGGCAGCGGGCAGGTGGTGAGCCGGTTCGTGTACGGCACCCGGGTCAATGTGCCCGACTACATGGAGCGGGGCGGGGAGACCTACCGGCTGGTGACGAATCACCTCGGGAGCGTCGAGCTGGTGGTGAACGCCGCCACCGGGCAGGTGGTCTCATGGCGCGACTACGACGAGTGGGGCCGGGTGGTGGCGGATTCGAACCCGGACTTCCAGCCGTTTGGGTTCGCGGGGGGGATCCAATCCCAGGATGTAGCTCTGGTGCACTTTGGAGCTCGTGACTACGACCCGCATACGGGTCGCTGGTTGACGCCAGACCCGATCGGGTTTGCCGGCGGTGACGCGAATCTGTTTTCCTACGTTGGGGATGATCCCGTCAACCGCACCGATCCGCTAGGACAAGATTGGCTCACGATCGCGGCAAATGTCTCGGCGGGCTTCGGAGACATTATCAGTCTGGGCCTAACCAAGGACTTCAGAGAGTTCTTCGGATACGACAACGTCATTGATTACTGTGGGGGCATCTATGGCTTGGGAGAGGCCGCTGGTATCGGGACATCGCTGCTTCTCGGTGGGGCGAGTGCAGCGGAGAATGCCCTGCGGATGGGCGGAGCCAGGGGCGACATCCTGAAGCGGTTGGGCAGGGGACTCGGGCGCTTCATCGTTGACAACCGCACTTTCCCCACCGTAAGTGAGCAGTACTGGAGAGGACGGGGTGCAGGTGGCATGCACCTTCATCACTGGTTCCTGCCGAAACGGGTAAAGCCGATCAACGCCGGATGGAACCTCTTCGCAATCCCCGGAACGCTGAACAGCTTCATGAACGGTACCGGGCTCCTGGCCCACGCGGCAGAATGGGGCATCAAGCTGGGAGTGCCTTCGCTCGTCGCTGGCTGGGCTGCACAAGGGGCCTCCTATGGTAGCGAGAGGGATAGCAGATGCCAATGCGAGTGAATGGATGTGACTTGACAGTCACAGTGAATGGCGCCACCGCGCATGCGGAAACAACAACAGGGGTGCTCGACGAAGTATCGAGGGCCGTGAGCGCCGGTGGTAACGCCTCGGCAGCGGTCATGCTGCCGTCGCGCGACGGTGCGTTTACCCGCAGAGTGTATCGGGTGCTCGGGGTAACGGCACCGGTGCCCGAGCGCCGGCTCTCCGTGTTCTCAGACGGCAGCCTGGTCCTGGTGACCTACGAAGACGATGATCACGAGTGGGTGATTGAAGGAGCGCCCCGACCCGGAACGGTTCAGCTCCGCACCCGCAGAGGCGAGCCCTTCGCAGTCCCCGCATCGGACTGTACGAGCCCAGAGCAGGCCTTGGATGCGGTGAGGGAATTCCTCGCCACGGGGAAGCGGCCCTCTGGGCGGTGGAGGCGGTCGTAGTTGAGGTTGGCTGATGAGACGTCTTACCAGGCCGACTACACCCGCCAGACGGGGGGGGGCACGACCACCTGGGACTACGACTACTCCGCCTCGGGCCGCCTCTTCCGGGTGGTCCGGGACAGCGCCGACACCACGGTCTACAGCTATGATGCGAACGGCAACCGGATCCAGGTCGTCTCCCCCCTCGGCACCGTCACCGGCACCTACGACGGCGAGGACCGGCTGCAGACCTACGGCGGCGCGGACTAGACCTACAACAACGCCGGCCAGCTCACCCAGAGGGACGCCGGCGGCCAGATCACGAGCTACACCTACGACGTGCTGGGGAACCTGACGGCCGTCACCCTCCCCGACAGCACCCAGATCAGTTACCTGGTGGATGGCCAGGGCCGCCGGATCGGGAAGAAAGTGAACGGGGTGCTGGTGCAGGGCTGGCTGTGGCAGGGGCAGCTGGCGCCGGTGGCGGAGCTGGACGGCAGCGGGCAGGTGGTGAGCCGGTTCGTGTACGGCACCCGGGTCAATGTGCCCGACTACATGGAGCGGGGCGGGGAGACCTACCGGCTGGTGACGAATCACCTAGGCAGCGTGGAACTGGTGGTGAACGCCACCACCGGGCAGGTGGTCTCGTGGCGGGACTACGATGAGTGGGGCCGGGTGGTGGCGGATTCGAACCCGGACTTCCAACCGTTCGGGTTTGCGGGGGGGCTGTACGACGGGGCGACGGGGTTGGTGCGGTTTGGGGCGCGGGACTACGATGCCGGTCGCCGGCCGATGGACCAGCCAAGACCCGCCCGGCATCGAGGGCGGGGTCAACCTCTTTTGACTAGGCGCATTCGGCGATCCCCGTCAACCGCGTTGACCCGACTGGGCGTTTCTGGCATTCTCTTGGGGCGGTCCTCGGTGCTGGGCGACCTGGGCCCTTCCAGCTCGCACTAAACGGTTTCAACTTCGCGTGCGTGGATTGGGGAGATGTCGCGATGGGCGGGATTGCTGGTGCGCTCGGTAGCGGACTGCTCGCTGGCGCGGGCAAGCTGAGCAAGTCGACAAAGTACGCAAGGGCGTTGAAGGAGTATCGGCTGGCACACAACATTCCCGGCCGTTCAAGTCCGTTGTATCAAGAGGTTCATCATTGGTTCTTCGAGGCTAACGGGTTCATCGGGAAGCATGTGCCAGAGGTGATCAAGAATCAGCCGTGGAACTTCAACGCGATTCCGAAGGGGATCCATGACATGATCAGCCTCAGGCAGTTCAATCTCTTGGAGCGATGGCTTCATGGCACGCCTGGGTGGGCGAAAGGGTTGGAACTGTCTGGCGCCGGGGCAATCACTGCTGGAGCCCTTGAGGGAGATAACTGCGGATGTTGACATTCCCGTGTCTTGCCTTCGTGTTCTCGGGTCGCAGCGTTGTTGTGGCTAGAGACAAGACGTTTTTCGAGACTAGCACGAGTTCGCAGGTCCGGGCGGGCTTCTGGCGGGTACCATTCCGTATTGTGGATGTCGACTTGCGGGAATTCGAAGCGAGGGAGCTACTCATTCTTGGAGGCCGAGGGCGTTGGTGGGGGTGGCGGCTGTCGCTCAACCGTGAGATTCGGATTCGGCTTGACTTCGCACCGTGCGGGCCGACCTCCCTCCAGCAGGTCAAGGCGATGACCGCTGCGGCGATCATCAATGATCCCACCGGGATGTGGCTCGGTGGTGATCGAAGCCCGGAGGAGTTGGTCGAGGTAGTAGAAAGGAGCGATTCAATCAGGGGGTTGATTCAGGAACTGGCCTGGCCGCCGCTCTCATTGTAAGAGTCAGCCGCCCAGGCACATCATGACCTAGGCCCCGAGGCACACCTACAACAACGCCGGCCAGCTCACCCAGAAGGACGCCGGTGGCCAGGTCACGAGCTACACCTACGACGTCCTGGGGAACCTGACGGCCGTCACCCTCCCCGACAGCACCCAGATCAGCTACCTGGTGGATGGCCAGGGCCGCCGGATCGGGAAGAAAGGGAACGGGGTGCTGGTGCAGGGCTGGCTGTGGCAGGGGCAGCTGGCGCCGGTGGCGGAGCTGGACGGCAGCGGGCAGGTGGTGAGCCGGTTCGTGTACGGCACCCGGGTGAACGTGCCGGATTACCTGGAGCGCGGGGCGAGACCTACCGGCTGGTGACCAACCACCTCGGGGAGCGTCGCCCTGGTGGTCAACGCCAGCACCGGCCAGGTGGTCTCATGGCGGGACTATGACGAGTGGGGCCGGGTGGTGGCCGAGTGGGCTATGGATCGAGACGGGATTGGACCTCGCGTCGCTAGCACTTAGTCTGAGAGACTACGCATGTCGCCCTTCACTCCTAAACGGGTTCTGGGTAGGCTTGGACCTCATAAGTGCGCTGATTCCGATTCTCCCTGCCCTCGGCCTCCTCCGGCACGGGGACGACGTCGCCGATCTGGCGAGGCGAATGACACCGGACCAGCGAGCCCTGAAGGACCTCGTGGATGAGGTTACCCACGGCGGGAGGAAGCCGCTGAGCGTTGAGGATGCTGAGACGGTTCTCGACTGGGCCGAGGAAGTGGACTATCCTGGCCTGCGGGCCGGTCCAGGGGATGTCGCCAATCCATCGAACTGGACTGCGAATCCCGTTCCGCACATCCATATCCCGGGAGCAGGACGCGGTGGCCATGTGCCGGTTCAGCCAGGCGTGACGCCAAGGCCATGAATGGGACCCCGGTTGTCAATGGGTTCTTGGTCGTTCGCAAGCCAGCTCAGGCATTCGATGAGACTGGTCGAGGGGCTTTCACGTCTCGGCCCCCATGCCACGGGGGTCTCTGTTACGCGGGGTGGACCGATTGGCCTGGTTTGACGTGGATGAGGAGCACTATGGGGGGGGGCTGCCGGTGGACGTCTCGGCGGCAAGAGAGCGTGCGCGTTCGCATGACACGGACGATATCGGGTTACCCCTCTGCAGGACCATCAAGGACACCGCTCTCCTGTTGGCTTGGAGCAATCGAAGGGCCAATAGAAACGAAGTCATCGCGGTACGTGCGGATGCGCTCGATGAGATCAAGGGACAGATTGAGGTCCCGAGACTCGCACTCGACTGGATCGGCGTCGACGTCGTCGCGGCCGGGCTTGGCTCGCTCTTGCTGGTTGCGTACTACCGGCCAGACCTCTTTTCCGGCTGGCCCGAACGCTTCGGAGGCTCCGGCCTAGCCGCAAGCCGACTTCAGGCGGAGGAGTTCACCGCAGTGTATCGACGGCTCGCTGACTATGGATCCGTCGAGGACCTCGACGAGTCCTTAGGCGCACCGATGGTCATCGATGTCGCGCGGGTGGACCTCCCGGTTCGACCTGGAGTTGATAGGAGTCGGCTTGTGTGAACCTACCTGTTACTCCCCTGAGCCCACCGTCGTTGGTGTTTGGCCCGCCGCCACCGAGTTGACTGTGACCAACGCCTACTCCTACGAGGCCGTCGATGGCGCCGGCCAGAAGCGCCGGGGCTTGGAGGCCGCCATGAACTCAGCGGCGGTACACGCCACCCTCGAAGCGCGAGGACTGATCGTGCTGGCGCTGCAGGAAGCCGACGCAACCCTCCCGGCGGCCCCGGCACCCGGACCGCCCCCCCCTGGCAGCGGCTCGCGCGATGTCCTTGAGGCCACCCGCGCCCTCGCCGCCCTCCTCCCCGCCGGCCTGCCACTCGCCCGGGCGCTCCACGCCGCGGCCGAGGTGGCGGGCCCCGGTGGGGGCGGCCCTGCGGGAGGTGCAGGCCCGCGTGGAGCGCGGGGGTGGACGTGCGGGTCTCGACCATCCCGACGCTCCACGGCGAGAGCGTGGTCCTCCGGCTGCTCCGCGAGGAGGGCCGCCGGGGGTCGCTGAGGGAAGACGGGCTGCGGCAGGTGCGGGCCGGAGTCACCACGGTGGAAGAGGTGCTGCGGGTAACGCAGGGGTAGAGGCGCGGAGCGACGGACCGACCTTCCATCGGTCCGTCGTTCCCACGCTTCGCCGTTCACTCACGCCGCCGGCGCCGCGGCCCCGGATCGCCATCCCCCCCCCGGGTGTCCCGCACCGGCCACGGCACGTTCCGCGCGCTCTCCCACCCGGCCAGCTTCTCGGGGTCATTCCGGAAGCGGAACTGGTTCATCCCATCCAGCTGCTTGAGCAGCGCCGTGATCTGGGCCGCCACCTCGTCCAGCTCCGCGGTGGCCTCGACATGCGCCCGGGTCCCCGCGTTCGACTGCTCCACCGAGGCATCATACCGGTCCAGCTGCGCGCCCAGCTCCTCCAGCAGCCCCTCCGGCAGCCCGTGCTGCAGGAAGGCCTCCCGCCGTGCCACCGCCTCCTCCAGCATCCGGCGCGCGGCCGCCCGGAACGTCTGGTGCTTGGTCTTGCCCTTCGGCATCCGATACAGTCCGCGCAACTCCGGGTGCTCGTGCGCCACGACCTCGGCCACGCGCGCCAGCGGCCGGAGCAGGTTGGCGCGAAGGCCCTCGCGCAGCGTGGCGCGATGGCTGGTCGCGGACTTGGCCGCCGCCCGACCGGCCAGCTGCTGCCGGATCAGCTCCTCCGCCCGCGCCACCATCGTGGCCAGCGCGGTCACCACGGCGATCTCCGCCGCGACGAGGAACGGGTACTGACGCAGGAACCCCAGGCCGCGGGTGGCCGCGTCGACGGTCCTGCCGATCATGCCGTTCATACGACGCTCCTTTCGTGACTTCCTGGGCCCGGACCGACGGTCGGGTCACCCCCGGGCAACGACCTGCGGATGGGCAGTGGGGTCGCGCGGTCCCGACCGGCGGCGCGATCCGGGAGGCCGCTCACGCGAACTCCGTGCCAGTGCGTGTCCCCGGTCACATCCTTCGTCAGGCAGTGCCCCTCGCCCGACGCAGGATCATCGCGGTGATCCGGACCTTGCACGCGGCCACGGCCGGCATGCCCAGCGCATGATCCGGGTGCCCCCTGGGCGCGCCCCGCTGCGCCCTCGCCCAGGGGAGTTCTCCCCCGCCTCATGTCCCGCGCCCCCGCGTCATCTCTTCCATTCCCAACGCTTTCCGCGCCTGCCCCCGGCGATGATCCGCCCGCCACCATCCATGATCCCGTGGCACCGCCACCCACGGCCCCCCGCGCGATCCATGATCCGATACGGCCTCCCCCGCTGCCTCCCCGCCCACGCCACGCGCCGGCCCCTCCGCCGCCCATGATCCGGTGCTCACCGCCCGCCGGTACTGCCCCCTGTCCACGCGTGCCCGCACCCCTCGGAGTGTCCACGGCTGCGGACACCACCGTCCGCGAATGAGGACGCCGGGGTGGCCCCGACTCCCCCCGATGCCGGCTTAAGGTGATCTGGGCCGGCCTGCTCCGGGACAGCGTCCAGGTGGCCTACGACAGCGCCTTCCGGGTCAAGACCCAGACGGTCCACGGCAGCAGCACCGTGAGCTTCAGCTACGATCGCGACGGGCTGCTGGTGGGGGCGGGGGCCCTGCGGCTGGGGCGGAGCGCCACCCACGGCCTGCTCCTGGCCGATACCCTGGGCCCCGTCCGGGGAAGCGACAGCTACACCACCCGCGACTCGCTCGACGGAACGCTGCACCAGGCCTTCGCCTACGACTCCAACGGCAACCGCACCAGCCTCACCACCGCCCTGGGGACGGTCAGCTCCAGCTACGACGCCCAGGACCGGCTCACCCGGAGCGCCACCAGCGGCGGGGTGGTGACGCTCTACGCCTACGGCTCGAACGGGGAACTCCAGACCAAGACCGACTCCGCCACCGGCGCCCAGACCCGCTACCAGTACGACGCCCTGGGCAACCTCCTCACGGTGGTACTGCCGACCGGCGACAGCGTCGAGTACCTGATCGACGGCCAGAACCGCCGCGTCGGGCGGAAGCTCAACGGGGCGGTGACCCACCGCTGGCTGTACCAGAACCAGCTCAACCCCATCGCGGAGCTCGACAGCACCGGCGCCATGGTGAGCCGCTTCGTCTACGGCAGCCGGGGCAACGTGCCGGACTACCTGGTCCGGGGCGGGGCGGTGTATCGTCTGGTGACCGACCATTTGGGGAGCGTCCGGGCGGTGGTGGACACCGCCACCGGCGCGGTGGCGCAGTGGACCGCCTACGACGCCTGGGGCAACGTCCTCGCGGACAGTGGGGCGGGCTTCCAGCCGTTCGGGTTCGCGGGCGGGCTCACGGACAGTGCGACGGGGTTGGTGCGGTTCGGGGCGCGGGACTATGATCCCGCGGTGGGGCGGTGGACGGCCAAGGATCCCATTGGTCTGCTTCCCCCGGACCTCGCCCTGTACGCGCATGTTGGCAGTGACCCGGTGAACCGGATTGACCCGACCGGTTTGTCGTGGTTCCTCCCGCGAGATGGTGAAGCCGCTCTCAACTACTACCGCTCGGTCTTTTGTGATCCATCGGCCTCGGGTCTGCAGCGCGCGGCGGCGTTGGGCGGAGGGCTATTCGCGGCGCTGTGGACGCCGGATACGTGGTGGAAGACCAGCCTTGCCCTTGGTGGTGGGTGGGTTGCCGGTGAGCTTAGCGCGGCCAGATCGGCCACGTCATTCTTCGAGGGCACCAGCTACTCACCCGAGGTCCTGGCAAAGAACCTCAGGGACCCCATCCAACATGGCTTCAGCGAGAGCGTGCATGCGTTTGAGTCAGCCGGTCGGGTATCAACGTTCATTGGAGGTGATGGCGCCGCCTACACGAGCCTGGAAATCCCCGGTGGACTCCGTGTGGGTGGACGGGCGATAGAGGGAGTGTTCCAGTTCTACAAGGATTTCAATGGGGTCATCACCCACCGCTATTTCAACCCCTTCTGAGAGGGTCGGCACCGTGGTCCGGCAACTGTGGGCGTTTCCCAAGAGCTTCGACGCCGCACCAGCCTCACTTCCCAGCGGTGCGGTCGACGAGCCAAGGTACTACTTCCTGGCGGGTCCAGTGCGACCGGGCACGATGGGATGATCGTGCGCGTCTCGCCGGTCGGGGGTAGGTCCTGGCTTGGCGTGTTCGCGTTCGGATCACCAACCGGAGATGCCTTGGACTTGGTGGCCAGTACCCTCATCTGCACAGGCTATTGGTTGTGTCCAAGGGATTGGCGGTCGCTGTTCGCACTGACATGCCCCGCGACTGGTTCGAGGTTCCCATCTCCCCGGTTTGTGAGGTCCTCCCTGCTCCGGAGCAGAAAGTCCTTGTGTTGACAGGGTACACCCAACTGGCTGGATTGGGCGAGCAGGGGATACGTTGGGTCAGCGAACGAGTCTCAATCGACGGAATCGCATCTTGGGCATCCGAGGGAACCACCTCGCCGGTGAGGCTTCCGATCCTACTGGTGGGACCGTCGTACCGTTCTCCGTCGACCTGGCTACTGGCAGGCACCAGGGTGGCTCGGGTGGGCGGTATCAGTAGGGCATGGATTGGGGTACCTGACATCACGTAGGCATCGCCCCATCCGCAGCATCCGATTAGGACGAGCAAATGGCCGGGACTACCGAGTTGGACAGGATACTGGAGACGCTCACGACGCTCGGCGCAAGGGACCTCCGCGGCGCCACGGGGAGGCGGGCCGCGGAAGGGGCGATCCATTCTCTTTTGGAAGTGGTGAATGGGCGCGATGACATCCTTCGCGAGAAAGTCAGGAGTCGCATGAACGCTAACATGTCGGCGTTGTTGCTCTGGTTCGCCAAAGAGCGGGCTGCCAGAGCCATAGGATTGCGGTCGTCGGAGGAATTGCAGCAAGGTTTCGCTGCCCTTGCCCTGGAGGACTTCAGTCAAGATCTGCGGGATAGTCTCACGCCACTCGCGCTGTTGTGTCACGCTGGCTGCGCGGCTCGACGTGGATCCAGTCTCGGCATTGCGCTCCATAGAGCATTTGGCCTCCCCGGCGGCGGCCCCGCCAGATAGTGGCATTCATCAATCGGCCAGCTGAGTTAAGGAGGATCGAGGCATTTGACTACAAAGAAGGTGATGGTTCTCAGCCCTTCGAGTTCGTCCCGTCACGATCGGACTAGCGACGTCTCGCAGGGGAGACAGGGACAGCATCGTCCGGCCCGACTCCATCGCCGTGCGCTTCGGCTACGACACCGCCGGGCGGCCGAGCACCGTGCAGTTCGACCGCGGGACGCTCGGGTTCAGCTACAGCGCCGCCAGCGGCAACCTCACCCGGATCACCGCGCCGGGGAACGACACCCTCCGGTTTGCCTATGACGGGAGCCTCCCCACCAAGGTGATCTGGGCCGGCCTGCTCCGGGACAGCGTCCAGGTGGCCTACGACAGCGCCTTCCGGGTCAAGACCCAGACGGTCCACGGCACGAGCACCGTGAGCTTCAGCTACGATCGCGACGGGCTGCTGGTGGCGGCGGGGGCGCTCCGCCTGGGCCGCAGTGGCACCCATGGCCTGTTGCTGGCCGATACCCTGGGCCCCGTCCGGGGGAGCTACAGCTACACCAGCCGCGGGGAGCTGGCCGGCCTCCACCAGGCCCGGAGTGGCACCACCCTCCTCGGCACCGGCTACCTGCGGGACAGCCTGGGCCGGATCACCCAGCTCACTGATTCGGTGCGCGAGGCCGGGGGCACGCTCCAGGTGCGGCGCTGGAGCTATGTCTATGACGGGGTGAGCCGCCTGCTCCGCGACTCGCTCGACGGGGCGCTGCACCAGGCCTTTGCCTACGACTCCAACGGCAACCGCACCAGCCTCACCACCGCCCTGGGCACGGTCAGCTCCAGCTACGATGCCCAGGACCGGCTCACCCGGAGCGCCACCAGCGGCGGCGCGGTCACCCTCTACACCTACGGCTCGAACGGCGAGCTCCAGACCAAGACCGACTCGGCCACCGGCGCCCAGACCCGCTACCAGTACGACGCCCTGGGCAACCTCCTCACGGTGGTGCTGCCGCCCGGCGACAGCGTCGAGTACCTGATCGACGGCCAGAACCGCCGGGTCGGGCGGAAGTGGAACGGCGCGGTCACCCACCGCTGGCTGTACCAGAACCAGCTCAACCCCATCGCGGAGCTCGACAGCGCCGGCGCGCTGGTGAGCCGCTTCGTCTACGGCAACCGGGCCAACGTGCCGGACTACCTGGTCCGGGGCGGAGCGGTGTATCGTCTGGTGACCGACCACCTGGGGAGCGTCCGGGCGGTGGTGGACACCGCCACCGGCGCGGTGGCGCAGTGGACCGCCTACGACGCCTGGGGCAACGTCCTCGCGGACAGTGGGGCGGGCTTCCAGCCGTTCGGGTTCGCGGGGGGGATGGCGGACAGTGCGACGGGGTTGGTGCGGTTTGGGGTGCGGGATTACGATCCGACCATAGGGCGGTGGACGGCGAAGGATCCGGTTGGGTTCCTTACCGGCAGAACAAACCTTGTCGCGTATACCGCACAGAAAATCCCATCGATCTCCTCGATCCCTCAGGCACCGTGGCCGGTCCCCTGCAGCAGCTCCCGGCTTCTCGGCGGCTTACCGGCGGGCTTCCCGGGCACTGGCCTTGGGGGAGGCGTCACCGGCGGGTTTACCTCGTCCCGGGCCGGTTGTTCGTCACCTTCACAGCGTCAGCTTCATATGGTGGTGGAGCGTTGCGCTGGTGTAAGTGCAACAGGGGGCCTCTCCAGCTCAAGCAGTGACCTGCCCGTTGGAATCAGTGAGGCAAGAGCGCGGTCGTTGCTCAAGCAAACGCTGGGCTTAGGTGGAGCAAGGGGCATTGCCGCCACTCGTGGTGAGAATGGTGACTTGGGCTGGGCTCCGGGGGTATTTCCGAGGTTTGGGGCGGGAATCGGGGTGCGGGCATCGATTGGAGTACAGAAGGCCACCACGATTGCCTCACCGCCAATTTTCAAGGTCCTGCGCGATCTGTGGAGGCGGTTCTTCGGACGCCGCCCGCGATTATTGGTGGGCTCTGTCTCACCTAACTCTCGGTCAGTCGCGTTGTCGAGTTGTTTGCCAACGCTGGGAGGGACAGGTGTGCCGTGTGCTAGGCCGTCCGCTTCCCGACCCCGTTCCGCAGGCATGATGAGTGGGGCCTTCTATGCTCTCCAGGCGAGGTACATTTCAGCGCTGGTCGGAGTCGGTGGCTATTTCCTCGGCTGTTGAGTTGCTACTACTGGCCTCCGCCCCGTTTGTGTTGTGCGGTGTCTTGGGAACCTGGATCTGGATTGGCGCCTCGTTGTACGGGTGGCTTATGAAGACAGCACAGGCCGTTCCCGGGATCGAGACGTCCAAAGGGTGACCCGTTGCTCGATGGAGGGCGTCGCCCACATGGGGCTGTTGACCTTTCCCCGTTTCAGGGCCGCTCAGGATCGGAGCCTCAGGCTGGGGCGGACCTCCCCGGACTAGGGACCACTAAAGGAAGGGCGCAGACCGGCAAGCGGTTCCGGGCCTGGGATATCGTGCCCCCATGCGGCGCGGCGGCCGGCGCTGGTCCGGCACCCGCTAGTCCTCCCGCCCCCCGCGCCCGCCGGCGCCACCGCCACTAGGCGCGCGGGTGGGGTCGGCACCGCCACCGCCGGCTGCCCCCACGGTGACCCGCCCGGCACGGGTGGCCCGGGAGCGCGACCGCCGCCGCTACGGAGCGCCTGCCAGTCCTTCCCATGGGCATCCGGCGCCACCAGGCGGGGCGCGGCGCGATCCCCTGCGGCGTCGCGCTCGCCGGGCCCCGCGCCGGGTGGACCGCCACCACCAGGGCAAACGCGCGCCGCCCCACCGGGCGACCAAGCCCCGCGGCGTGCCGGGCCGGGAACTCCGCCGCCGGCGATGGTGCCGGCGTCCACAGGCCGGTGACCAGCAAGTGCTCCGCCGCACCCCGGTCCGCTCTCCCTTGTAGATCAGCCCGGGGTCGAGGTCCCTCCGCGCCTCGGACACCGTGCCCGACCCCAGCAGCCGCACACGTGCCGATGGACGCACGCTGGCCAGCCGCGGGGCGCAGCCATCAAGGACCTGGTAGGCGAGGTGGTGCGGTCCCACGATGATCCAGTGCTCACCCCACGCCGGACGGCCCGGCTCACCAGCCTCGAGGGTGGGCACCACGCGAGACAGGCCCGCGGCCAGGAGGCGCAACAGCGTCGCCGCCGCCTGCACGTCCGCCGCCGCTGCACCCCATCCACCCGCGCCCGCTGGCGGACGGTCAGCCCCCGCGGGATGGCGCGGGTCCTCCGGAGCACGGCTGCTCAATACTCGTGGCCCGGCACGAGCAGACCCCGCAGGCAGGTCGCGAGCCGCCCGTCGGCGCCCGCCAGCGGATGCAGCAGCGCCCGCACCGATCGGGTGCGGCAACCGCGCCGGGGCACCCCCGCCAACAAGGCCGGGGCCGGGCCGGCGACGATGCCCGGCCACGAGCATCCAGGGGATGGAACCTTCCGCCGGGAGCACTTGCATGACCACCATGGATGGGGACAGGCGCAGGGATCTCCGCAATACGAGCGCCCGGGACCGCCCGCCGCGCGGTCACCCGTCACAACGCGCCTCCGCGACTGCCGCGGCGGCCGTGCCACACTCGCCCGCGCCGGCCCGGTGCGCCAGGTGCAATCGCTTGTGCCGCCCGGCGTTCCCGTCGGCCGGATTCCGGGCCGCAGCGTCGTCACGCTCGCAGAATGCAAGCGCCCCTATGATCCAGCCCACCGGTGTCCACGTCCTTCGCCGTACTCTGTGGGTCCGCGTCGGCAGCCGCCGGCGGCCTCCCGTGCCGCCCGATCCCCGAGGACTCCAGACCCATGTCCACCTTTCTCAAGACCCTGCGCGGCGGTACCTCCGCCGAAGAGCTGGCCAGCTCGCGCAACTCGTCAGCCGCCTCGACACCCAGCGGGCCGGCCTCGAGCAGCTGGTGCGGAGCGCCGATCGCTCGATCGGCCAGCTGCGGCGGCTGAGTACGCTCGGCGAGCGGGTGAAGCACCATCGAGCGGCGGCTGGCGGGGTCGAGGAGCTGGCGGGACGCTTCGGCGCGGCGGAACGGCTCGCCACCCTGGTGGACACCCGCAACCAGCTCGAGTCGGACCTGGCGGACATCGGCCGCGGCATCGAGCGCACCCGCGGCGAGGGCCGCGGTGGTGCAGACAGGTGGCGCGCGCACCATGGCGCTCGGGACGACCTCGCCGGCTTCCGGCGCTCGAGGGCCCTTCCGCCAGCTCGGGGCGAGATGGACACCCTCTCCTCCAGGGCGGGCCTTCCGCGGCGAGCTGGCCCGGCTGCGCAGGCAGCACGCGCGGGACAACTGGCCCAGTACAAGGCGGCCAGCGGCCGGATCGGGTCCTTCGACGGCGACTGACCTCGCCCGGACGCTGGGCGAGACCGGGCATCGCATCGCCGGCATGGAGCAGCTGCTCACGACCTTGGCCCGATGGCGGGAGTCGGTGGCCCAGACCCGGCGCCAGCTCGCCGGCGTGCGCGCCACCGCCGACCAGGTGGGCC